>JAHHUA010000067.1 GCA_020024235.1 Oscillospiraceae bacterium | reverse complement strand
GAATTAAATATAATAGTTAAGAGGTTATAAAATATGAATTTCAGACAATTAGAAGCTTTTGTCAATGTTATAAAAAGCAGAAGCTTTTCTAAAGCCGCAGAGGCAATTTTTATTTCACAGCCCACTGTCAGTGTGCATATGGCATCTCTGGAAGAAGAATTGGGAGTTCCTCTTATAATAAGAGCACCTAAAGGAATAATACCTACCGAAGCCGGAAAGATTTTTTATAATTATGCAATGCAGATTATAAAGTTAAGAGATAAATCCATAGAAGAAATAAAAAAATTTTCTGATAGGATTTGCGGTTCTTTGGAAATTGCATCTTCTACAGTTCCGGCTCAGTATATAGTTCCTCAGGTATTGGCTGATATATATAAAAAATATCCCGATGTTACTGTAACCATAAGACAATATGACACTGCCGCAGTAGTGGAAAAAGTCGAAAATATGGAAATTGAAGTAGGTATATGCGGTTCTAAATTTGATAAATCAAACTGTAATTTTACTCCCTTTATGGAAGATGAATTGATGCTTATAACTCCAAATACAAAGGAATATCAAAATATTTCCAAAGATAAAATAGTGGATTTATTAAAAAATAAGTCCTTTATAGCCAGAGAAAAAGGTTCGGGTACTAGAACAGAAACCGAAAACTGCCTTAATAAAGCGGGAATTTTAATAAAAGACAGCAACATTACAGTTCAGATGGAAAGCTCGGAAAGCATTGTGCAGGCTGTAAAAAACGGTTTAGGTATTTCTGTTATTTCAAAATACTGTGCGGAAGATTATATTAAATTCGGAAGTATTTTAAGCTATACAATACCACACTGTAAAATGGAGCGGACATTTTATATAGTTACAAGAAAAAACAGACCTCTTTCCAATCAGGCAGAGATATTCATTAAAAATCTGCTTGATTTTAAAAATAAATATAAATAATAAAAAAGCGGACGCATTTCATTTGCGTCCGCTTTATTTTACTTTGATTTAAGATAAGTCCATGGGTTTACGTGTTTTTTATTAACTCTGACTTCAAAGTGAAGGTGAGGGCCGGTAGAAAATCCGGTAGAACCTACTGCGGCTATTTTTTCACCTCGTTTTACGGTTTGTCCGGCAGTTACATATATTTCGCTGGTGTGTCCGTAAAGAGTCTGTATACCACCGCCATGGTCAATAATAATATATTTTCCGTATCCTCGACCCGGTGTATAAGTTGTTTGAACAAAAGCAACTTTACCGTTATTGGCAGCTACAATAGGTTTTCCGTAAACGCCGCCTCCGGAAATATCAATACCTGTATGGAAGTCGGAATATCCTCCGAAAGACCTGGGTCCATAACCTGATGTAATGGTTGTATAACCTGGAACAGGCCATGCAAAGATACCACCTACATAATCACCTACAGAATTAATCTTGGCAAATACATCATCAATTTCCTTCTGCATTTCAGCCAGTTGTTTTTTAACCTTTTGAGCATCTTTTTTATATTGTTCTTCTAAAATGGATATATCTGCTATCTGCTGATTTACATAGGTCATTTTATTTCCTAAATCAATGTTTTTATCTTCCATTTCTTTTTTGCTGGCTTCAAGTTCGGATTTGTCCTTTTCAAGATTTGCTTTGATTTCTTCAATGTTTTTCTTTTGCTCCAGAAGTTTTTTCAGCATATCGGTATCATGTTCGGAAATGCGTCCCACAACTTCCAGTCTTGTAAGAAATTCCGAAAAATTGTCAGCTCCCAAAATAAGTCCCATAGTAGTAATATTGCCCGACATATATATGGCTCTCAGTCTTTGTTTAAAAAGTTCATAATTGTCTTCAATATTTTTTTGTGTTTCATTTATTTTTTTGGTTTCATTGTCAATATTGTTTGTCAACAAATCAATTTTTTCATTGAGCAGAGTAATTTGGTTTTTAGTTAAATCAATCTGCACATTTATTTGTTGTTTTTGAGCTACTTGTTTTTCTTTGTCATTTTTCGCTTTGTTGATATTGGCATTGATTTTTTTCTGCTCTTTTTCCAAATCATCATATTTTTTGTTTAGTTCATCAAGCTGCTGTTGATAGTCCATACCATAAGATTCAACAGGGGAGGCCTGTGGCAGACAAAGCAATGTAAAACAAATAACCAACAGCAGTGATATGATTTTTTTAAATCTGAATTTATTATTCATAGCTTAAATCCTCATTTTTGCATTTTTTAGACTCTTAAATATTTGCGTACAAAAATCATACTGCCGCCTACACCGACAAGTGTACCTCCCGCAAGCAATGATAAATACATAGGTAAAGCGACTGTTTTAAATTCCACAAGATTACTTACAAAGGAATGAAAACTCATTGCATTGTTTGTAGTAATCCAGTTTATTGCCAGCTCATATCCGCCCCAAACAAGGAAAAAAGAAATAGTTGCAGATATAATACCAAGCAGACATCCTTCTATAAAAAACGGAAAACGTATAAACATATCGGTAGCTCCTACCATTTTCATTATGTTTATTTCTTTTCGCTGGTTAAATACTGTAATTTTAATTGTATTTCCTATAATTACTATGGAAACAGCCAGTAAAATAGTTACAATGAACACGCCTGCACAATAAATAGCAGAACGAATATTCATAAGTGTGGTTGCCACATCTATAGGAGCTACTATTTTTTCTATACCCTTGATTTTTTCCAAGGAGGAAACTGTTTCATGGAGTTTAGCAATATCTATTATTTTAAGGCGATAAGAATCAGGAAGAATATCTTCATCTTCCAAGCCTTCCAAATAAACAGAATCATCGCCCAAACTATCCATCCATTCCAAAACACCGTCTTTTCCGCTTACAAAATCGAATTTGCTGATATTATCTAATTTTTTGACCTCTTTATCAATTTTTTCTTTACTTTCCGTGGATAGGTCCATTTCCAGGAAAGCTACTACTTCATTTTGTTGTTCAACATAACCTAATATACCTGTTACATTTACGGAAAAAAGCACAGATGAAGCTATTAGCAGCATACATGCCACAAGAACACCAATGGCCGCAAAAGACATAACATGATTTTTATATATGCTTTTAAATCCCTCTTTCAGCAAATACCCGAAACTACTACCGCGCATATTGTAATCTCCTTCTGTTATCAGCAACGATTGAACCGTTGTCTATTGTAACAACTCTGCGGTTAAATTTTGAAACTAAATCATGTTCATGGGTTACCATTACTATTGTGGTTCCCATTTTGTTAATTTCATTGAGTAAATCCACTATTTCATAAGAAAGCTCGGGGTCAATATTTCCTGTGGGTTCATCCGCAATAAGCAAAGAGGGGTTATGAACCAAAGCTCTTGCAAGAGCAACTCTTTGTTGTTCACCACCGGAAAGATGTTCGGGATATTCACGCAATTTGTTTTGAAGTCCTACCAAATCCAGCACATATGGTACACGTTTTCTTATATCCTTGCTGGAAACCTGAGTAACTCTCAGTACAAAAGCTACATTATCGTATACAGTCATACCCGGAATAAGTCGGAAATCCTGGAATACTACTCCCAATGAACGGCGAAAATTAGGAATTTGACGATGTTTAAGTTTATTTAGCTTAAAGTCGTTAATATAAATTTCTCCGCTGGTTGGGTTTTCTTCCTTCAACATAAGTTTAGTCAGAGTGCTTTTTCCTGCGCCTGATGCTCCTACTATAAAAACAAATTCTCCCTTTTCAACCTTAAAGTTTACATTTCTCAGAGCTACTGTGCCATTTTCATAAGTTTTTGACACATTAGAAAATTCTATCATCAATGCACCGCCTCTTTAAAATACATCAATCATTAACAATAACAATTACAGCATTTTAAAAACATTCAAATGCTGTAATTTTCTTAAAATTTAATATTTAACAGGGTTAGATGTCAAATACTTCTTAACCATAAGTGCAACCTTAAATATGATTGCATGGTCAAATTCTCTCAAATCCAAACCTGTAAGTTTTTTAATTTTTTCCAGTCTGTAAACCAAAGTATTTCTGTGTACAAAAAGTTTTCTGGAAGTTTCGGAAACATTGAGGTTATTTTCAAAGAATTTTTGAATTGTAAACAATGTTTCATGGTCAAGGTTTTCAATAGAACCTTTCTTAAATACTTCTTTTAAGAACATTTCACAAAGTGTGGTAGGGAGCTGGTAGATAAGTCTTGCAATACCGAGATTATCGTAGCTTACTATGGTTTTTTCGGTTTCAAATACTTTACCTACTTCCAAAGCAACCTGAGCTTCCTTAAAGGAGCGGGCTAAATCCTTAATGCCTACAACACAGGAACCTATGCCCACAATAGCTCTGGTGTAAAATTCACTGCCCAATGTATCCACAATGGAGCAAGCCAGTTTTTCCAAATCCTTTGAATCAATATCACTTTTAATTTCTTTAATAAGTACAATATCACTTTCACTGATATTGAATACAAAATCCTTCTGTTTGTCGGGGAAGAGATTTTGAATAACTTCAAAAGCAGAAATATCATTGGAAGAAATAATTCTTATAAGGAAAGCTACACGGGTAACATCTGAGTTAAAGTGAAGTTCCTTGGCTTTGACATAAATATCACCCGGAAGAATATTATCCAAAATAACATTTTTGATGAAGTTATTTCTGTCATACTTTTCATCGTAATACATTTTTACATTGGATAAGGCTATTGCAAGGATATTGCAGTATTTGCTTGCCATTTCATCGGTTCCTTCAACAAATACAGCATATTCGTTTGTGCCTTTGGAACCAAACGGTTTATAAGTATAACCGTCTCTGATGAAGATATTACCGTTATTTTCTTCATTGTCCAAAGAAAAATATTCAATAACTTCTCCTATTTTGATTAAGTTGCTGCACGACACAATAGTGGCAGTATCGTCTACTACACCTATTACTCTGTCCATAGATTCACGCATTTGATAAATAATACCTTGAAACAATCTGTTTGACATGATTATATTCCCTTCTTTTCTGTTAAATAAAACAAAATAAAATATTCAAAATACCGTTTCATATCTATTTTACATAATGTTATAGGAAAATGCAACAGTAAAATTCATAAAATATGTTTAAAAATAACGAATTAACAAAAAGATTCTAATTTAAACTTATTTTTTTGTAAAATACTAGTATTTTATCTATATTTTGTAATTAAACTAAGTTCCTGTGCAGAGATTTCTCTTGCTTCACCTTCGGAGAGGTTTTCATCAAGTTTTAAATTTCCTATTTGAGTTCGTTTTAAATAAATAACAGTATAACCGTAAGACCCAAACATTCTTTTTATCTGATGATACATTCCCTGTTTGATTTTGACCTCCACCAACGGGGAGTTGCCGTTTTGAAGAATTTTAAGTTTTGCCGGTAAACAAATATCTCCTCCTCCGATGTCAACACCTTTTTCAAACTCGGATATTATATCTTCGGATATTTCCCTGCCCAGCCCCGCAAGATATGTTTTTTCAACATGTTTTTTCGGAGCTAATATATTATGGGCAAATTGACCGTCATCAGTTATAAGTACAAATCCCACAGTGTCCTTGTCCAGTCTGCCTGCCGGAAAAAGTCCTTTTCGTTTAAGTTCATCGGGAAGTATATCCACTACGGTAGGCAAAAGGTTGTCCTCAGTGGCAGAAACTACACCCATTGGTTTATTTAGCATGATGTAGATATGTTCTTTAAGAGAAATTTCTTCGCCGTTTACCGAAACAATATCTTTGTCAGTGTCAATTTTTATATCAGAGGACTTGATACAGCTTCCGTTGACTTTAACTGCTCCGGATTTGATAAGCTGTTTTATATCTTTTCTGGATGATGTGGACTGGGCAGCCAGAATTTTATCCAATCTTGAAATCAAATTTATCAGCTCCAAAAATAAATTGTATTTTTATTATATCAAATAATTGTTATTTTGTATATATAATAAATAAAAAAAACAGCACATTTACTGATAAAAGAATAAAATGTGCTGTTTATTTGCGATTAAAGTTGAATTTTTTTAATTTTGCTGTCGTTTTGTATGCCTATTTTATTGCTTACATTTTTAATTAATTCAGTATTACCGGTAGTGTATATACTGGTTGTACCCTGACCTGAATTTTTGAGAAGATTATTTTCTTCCAGAAATTTTTTAATGGTAACAGCTTGTTCAAAGGCAGGGTTTATAAAATTAATATTTGGAAAACATGAATTAAAAACATCCAGTACAATGGGGTAATGGGTACAGGCCAGAATAATATCTTTTATATGGGGAGAAATGGAGATAATTTCCTCGATTTTGCTTTTTATTTCTTCTTTCATAGCCTGTGAACTGAAATCCCCCTGTTCGATAAGAGCCGCAAGACAGGCACTGGATTTTGAAATCACATTGATATTTGGTGAAATGCTTTTTAAATAATCATGGTAACAGCCTGTATTTACCGTAAATGAGGTTGCAAATACACCTATATTTTTTATATTGTTGTTAATTACATAATTTGCTGCAGGTATTACAATGCCCTTTATTTTAAAATCATATATATCATTAAATTCTTCCAAAGCAGAGGAAATAGTGTTACAGGCAACGGCTGCCACTTTTATATTTTGATTTTGGAGAAAATCAAACATATTTAATGTTAGATTTTTTATTTCATTTTTATTTTTATTTCCGTAAGGACAGTTAATGCTGTCTCCTATGTAAATGATATTTTCATAAGGCAGAAGCTTTCTTAATTCTTTTACTACGGTTAAGCCGCCCACTCCGGTGTCTAAAACGCCGATAGAGTTATTAGAATCCGTCATTTCTTGCCTCCTTTTGCTTATAAGCTTATATTTTAACAGTATAACTCTTGTTAATTTTGTTTGTTAAATAACCAATACTAATTAGTTTATCATTTATAAAACTATTTTTCAATATGATTTAATAATATTTTATAAAAAAAACTATTAAAATATTCCGATTTTTATTTTGATATAAAAAAGAAACCTTTTTGCACACCAAAATATTTAACCTGCAAAAAGATTTCTTTTAATTGTTTTTTTACTTGTTTTTATTGCTGTTTACAGTGGAATCCACAAGTCTTATCATTACATCTATATATTTCCCTTTTCCGGAAACACTGTTTTTTCTGTAAACTGTCATTTGTATTACATCACCCGGTTTATGTTCTGAAAGAATTTCTCTCATAACGGAAAAATCAATGATTTCCTGACCGTCAAGCTTTGTGATAATATCTCCTGGAACTATGCCCTTGTTTGCAAGGTCGGAGTTAGGCATAATAACCTGAATGGAAATACCCATAGGGTAGCCATATTTTGCTGCTGTTACGGAATCAAGCTGAATACCCTGAATACCAAGCTGAGCTCTGCCTGTTACGGTGCCGTTTTCCATAAGGTCTTTTGCTATTGCCAAAGCTTCATTTATAGGAATGGCAAAACCAATGCCTTCAAATTCAACACCTGTGATTTTTACGGAGTTAATACCTATAACCTGACCATATTCATTTACAAGTGCACCACCGGAGTTACCGGGGTTAATAGCTGCGTCAACCTGAATATATTTCATGCTGTAGCCGTTTTCCATTTTAAGAGTTCTGTTTATTGCAGATACAATACCATGTGTCATACTGCCGGAAAGTTCCATACCTCCTGGGTTTCCGATAGCTGCAATAGGTTCGCCTACCAAAGTTTCATCACTGTTGCCAAAGTTAGCATAAGGAAGATTGTGAGCATCAATTTTAATTACACCTATGTCTGTTTGTTCATCTAAACCTACCAAAGTAGCTGCATGAACTTCGTCGTTATCCATTATAACTTTAATTCCCTGAGCACCTTCAATAACATGGGCATTAGTGAGAATATAACCGTCTTCAGTCATAATAATGCCTGAACCTTCTCCGCTGATTCCAAGACCTGCCATTTTGTAGATTTGTATACCTACAACACTGGGCTTAACTTTCTGAGCTATTTCAGTAAAACTGAGTTTTCCGCTGGAATCTGAGGGTTCGCTGTATTTCGGTTTATTTTTTATGCTGATATTTGGTAGTTCATTGCCTAATGAAGATGAGGGTTCTTTTGGGTTTTCCGGAACAGTTTTTTGAGAATCTACCATAGCATAAACACCATAACTTGCAAATCCCACAACGGAAATTCCCAAAATAACGGCAATCATGCTCAAAAATACTCTAAAACCTTTGTTTTTCTTTCTTTGTTTGCCCATGGATTCATGGTTTGAGCCGGAATAGTCATTTAAATTCCACTGATATTCATCATTGCGTGGAGATTGATACTGGTTTTCATGATATTGCTGATCTCTGCCGTAATGATACATATTATTTGGATTTTGATAAGGTGGCACATTTTGGTTGTCATATTTAGGAGGCTCATAATTTTGCCCATAGGATTTATTTGAGCCATAGTTGGAAGTTCCTGATTGCGTGTGATTATCGTTTTGGCCGTTTTCGGGATTAAATCCGTTTCCATAAGAATATCCGCTGTTTTGAAAATTTTCATTTTCATTTTGATTTTGGCCGTTTGGTTGGTTGTTGTTTTCGTTCATATAAAAAAATCCTCCACTAAATTTATTTTTTGCTGTTATTTATATGATACAATGAATTTATAAATATAAATTTTATATTTAATTAAGAACATTATAA
>JAHHUA010000066.1 GCA_020024235.1 Oscillospiraceae bacterium | reverse complement strand
TTCAAGCGACCTCTCTATCTTATCACATCTGTTTTCGTTTGTCAAGTGCTTTTTTTCACTTTTTTAAAATGTTCTTCGCCCTCGGCTCACTTTTCTCTTAGATGCTTTTACCTTTCGCTTCCCGCTCTCGCTGTCAGCCTGTTTATATTATCACACCTTCCTCCCTTTGTCAACTACCTTTTTTCGCATTCTACTTTTTTTATGGTTTTTTGTGGTTTTTTGCCATTTTAGTATACAAATTACACAATAGTTATCGGTTTTTGTCTTTTTATGCGCTGTTTTACTATATTATATACTAAATACATTCTAAAACAAGACTGTTTATTAACATCTTTCCCTTTGTTTTAACGATATTTTCCACCGGTTTTTCGATTTTATCTATTTTATGTATTTATATGTAAAATAATGTATTATATTTTCTTTTTGTTTTTATAAATTTTTATAATGGGTTCCTTAAAATTGCCGATTTTATTCCGAATTTTTGCAAAAATCTCTTTTATATTAAATAGATATTGACAAATTACTTCTGTATGTGATATACTTAGTTACACAAGTAGATAACCACTTCACCACTAAAGCCAAATCAGATAATATTGTAAAAATTAATTTTACAATTATTAAATTATAAGAAAGGGAGAGAAATTTGCAGTTAAAAGAACAAAATGGCATATCTATTTATATACAAATTGCTGAAGCGATTAAAGAGCAAATCTTGCGTGGAATACTATTGGAAAACGAACAAGCCCCCAGCACCAATGAACTTGCCAAAAGTCTTTCCATCAATCCCGCTACAGCCGGAAAAGGCCTTAATCTTCTTGTTGATGAAGGTATTCTTTATAAGAAAAGGGGTGTTGGAATGTTTGTAACACAGGGAAGTCGTGAAAAAATTCTTACAGCAAAAAAAGAAGCTTTCTGTACCGAACACATATACAAAATAGTTTCCGAAGCAAAAAGCTTAGGTATAACCAAAGAAGAATTAATAAAGATTATTAACAGTATTGACATTAAATAGGAGGATAAACTTATGTCAGCAGAACTTAAAGCAATTAACCTTACCAAACAATACAAGGATACCAAAGCCCTTGATAATATTACCCTTTCAATTATACCGGGTAAAATTTACGGACTGCTTGGAAGAAACGGAGCAGGTAAAACCACATTATTATCCGCTCTCACAGCTCAAATCAAAATTACTTCCGGTGAAGTTTTATACGGAGAAGAAAAAGTATGGGAAAACGAAAATGCTCTTAAAGATCTGTGTTTTTCCCGTGAAATTAATCCTGTAACATTTATGGGGCCAAATACCCTTAAAGTAAAAGATTATCTGGAAGCTGCCTCATCTTATCTGCCTCACTGGGATAAAGAGTACGCCGACCGTCTTATAAAAGAATTTAATCTTGACCCTAAGAAAAAAGTCAGCAAACTTTCCAAAGGCATGATGAGTATGCTTACTATAGTAATAGCTATGGCAAGTATGGCACCTATCACCATGCTGGATGAACCTGTGGCAGGACTTGATGTAGTTGCAAGAGAACTTTTCTACAAAATTCTTTTGGAAGATTACACAAAAACCAACCGTACATTTATAGTATCCACTCATATTATCGAAGAAGCCGTCGATGCCATAGAAGAAGTTATCATTTTAAATAAGGGCAAAATCATCTGTAAGGAAAATACCGTGGACTTTATTAGCAGTTACCAGCTTATTTCCGGAAAAGACAGTGTAATTGACGAAATCTCCTCAAAATTTAATGTTGTTCACACTGACACTTCAGGAAGAAGCAAGAACATCTGTGTACATACTGATTATGACAGTGCAAAAAAGCTTTGCCAAGGCTATGATGTAGATGTATCTCCTCTTTCACTTCAAAAAATATTTGTTTATTTAACAGAAGCTAACAAATAGGAGGCAGTCTATGAAAAACACATTTTATTTTAAACAAATACTTAAAAATATGGGTGTTGGCTTTCTAACCATTATAGGTTTAGTGGCTATGTGGTATACAATGGACATATTTAGTATAAAAGAAATTACATCTATATTAATGTCATTCTTTTTGCTTTTTTCTCTTATAACAACAAATTCTATTATTTCCCTTTATGCACCCCTGTCAATCTCCATGGGTTCTTCCAGAAAAAATTTTATAAAATCAGAAATTATATCATCTTTAGCAATAACTTTAATTATTGCTGCAATTTCCGCAATTTTGATGATATTAAGCAATAACTTTTCTCTTAACCTTTATATAATCTATATATCTGTATTCTTTGCTCTTACAGGTATAGGGGAATTTATGTCATCAATAATTTTAACTTCCAACCACGGAAAACTGATATTTATCATTTTTAATGTTTGCACCGGTCTTTTCTGTGGGCTGACTGCAGGATTTATTGGTGGTTATAAAGAAATTTCAGGTCTTGAAAATAAATTCATATTTGGTTATCAACTAAACAGTACTAGTTTTAAAACAGTTGCCCTAGTAATTTTAATTTCTCTTGCACTTAAACTTTTCTTTACATTGTTTTTTATAAGCCGTATAAGAAAATATGAGTATAAATAGGAGGTATATTCTGTGAAATATTTTAAAAAAGATATAAAACTTATAATCATACCCTGGCTTATAGTTTTGCCTTTGTGTATATCGTTAACTGCTGATATAATTATATTTACAATATTAAAAATTACTTCCCAAGAAACATTTTTTCTTCCCGGAGCAGTAATCGGAATTTTCCTATCAGTTTTTTTCATACCGATTTACACATTAATATACTCAAATGTATATTTGGACTTAGCCATTTCTATGGGCAGAAAAAGAAAAGGCTTTTTACTAAACTTAATAATCGGAATTTTATTATTTACAATATTTCCTATAGTTATTTTGATATTAATATCAAATATTTACCCTGTTATTAACACCTTGTTTTTTAATGGACTTCCTTTGGAAGGAGATTTTTCGGGCTGCATAGATTTTAACACTGCTTTTTCTGGTTCCCCCATAATTTTAGGCATACTGGCAGCTTCAATCTGTATAGGTATTATATATTCAGCTGTAATAAGAAAATATGGTGCTCAAGTTGCAGCATTTATTTGGATGCTCTTTTGTTTCAGTCCAATGATTATGAATAAAATTTTACATCTAAATCTAAATCTATCTCCGGCTATTATAATTACACTTGCATCAATTTTTATTGGTATTATAATCACTGTTGTTATCATATCTTATATGTATATAGCAAAAGCTGATATTAAAATTTAATTGAATTATCGCCGAATTATGCTATAATTTATTTAAAGCCAATTCGGCGAATTTTTATATTTGAGGAGGATTTTTTATGGATCAATCAAACAAAAGTTTTACATTTAAAAAGACCGTTTCTGCAATAGCTTTTGGATATTCTGCTACTATGGCAGTAACAATAGCTGTACAATTCTTGCTGAGCTATCTATTTGAAAGATTTTTTCCGAGTTTTCTCTATGGGCCTTATTACATTTGGTTTGCATCTGTTATTCCGCTTTACTGCTTTGGATTTCCCGTTGCATTGTTAATATTTAAAAAAATCCCTGATAGTGAATCTGATTTTAAACCGGTTTCAATGCCCGCTAAAAAATTTATAAAGCTGTTTTTAATCGGTTACGCATTTATGTATATCGGAAATATTATCTCACTGGGACTTTCAGCTTTAATATCATTTTTAACAGATAAAAGTCTGATTAATCCTATTAACAATGCTATACAAAACAGCAGTATTATTATGACTTTTATTTCCACAGTTATAATTGCACCTATAGGTGAGGAGTTTTTCTTCCGTTATCTTCCATATAAAAAACTATCAAAATACGGCGATAAATCCTATATACTTGTATCTGCACTTTTCTTTGGGCTTTTCCATATGAATCTTTTCCAAATTATTTACGCTTTTCTTTTAGGAACAATTTTAGCTTATATGTACAGCCGCACTAAAAATATGGTTTATAATATATCTTTACATATGATAATAAACTTTATGGGTGGTATAGTAGGAATTTTAATTCAAAACAATGAAACTGCTTTAGCTATTTTCGGGATAGTTGCTATGCTATTTGTTATTTCAGGGGTAGTGCTTTTCTTCATAAACCTAAAAAAAGCTGTTTTTGCTGCTGCATCAGAACCTGTACAAAACCCTGCTAAAAATACATTTTTAAATTTAGGTATGATATGTTTTATAGTTTTATTTGTAATAGATGTTGCCACAACTATTTTACTGTCATAACTTTAGTAAAATACAACTGTTTTGAAAGGAGAAGTTTAAAATGGAAATACCAAACAAAGACAGCACTCAAATCTGGCGTTCAATAGTAGCTATTTTGATGGCTGCTGCAGGCTGTGCCTGTTTCATTATGAGTATGGTTTGCTCTATGATTGTAGCCAAAAAGCAAAAATAAACAAATCCCGTTCTTTTTAATAATTAAGCTATAAAATACACCCTATAAACTTTATTTATATAAGCCAAAGTTTATGGGGTGTATTTATTACTGCTATATAAAAAGGCAGAGCTAACGCTCTGCCCTTTTATGTTATTAAACTGTAAATTCCGATTACTTGCGGATTGCACCTGTTTTAACAGCAGCTTCTGCAACTTTTTTAGCTACAAGCGGAGCTACTCTTTCATCAAATGGTGATGGAATTACATATTCAGGTTTAAGTTCTTCTTCTGAAACCAAGGAAGCGATTGCATAAGCAGCAGCCATCTTCATATCATAGTTAATCTCTCTTGCATTAACATCAAGAGCACCTCTGAAAATACCGGGGAAACAAAGAACATTGTTAATTTGGTTAGGATAATCACTTCTTCCTGTTCCCATAACTTTAATTCCGCATTGCATAGCCAAATCATAAGCAATTTCAGGATCAGGGTTAGCCATAGCAAATACCATAGGATCTTTGTTCATTGTTTTAACCATTTCAGGTGTGAGGCAGTTTGCAACGGAAACACCTACAAATACATCTGCACCAACAAGAGCATCAGCCAAAGTACCCTGAATATTTCTTGGGTTTGTTGTTTCGGCAAGTTCAAGTTTGTATCCTTCTTCACAGCCTTTTCTGCCCTTGTAAATAGTTCCCTTGCTGTCGCAGGCAATAACATCTTTAACACCTGCAAACATAAACATCTTTAGAATAGCTGTACCTGCAGCACCTGCACCGTTAAGAACTACCTTCAAATCTTTAAGATCTTTCTTAACAATTTTAACAGCGTTAAGGAGAGCTGCGGTTACAACAATAGCTGTACCGTGTTGGTCATCATGGAATACAGGAATATCAAGTTCTTTTTCAAGTCTTTGTTCAATTTCAAAGCATTTAGGTGCCTTAATATCTTCCAGGTTAATGCCGCCGAATGTAGGAGCAAGATATTTACAGGTTTTAATAATTTCTTCGGTATCCTTTGTATCAATACAGATTGGGAATGCGTCAACATTACCAAAAGACTTGAACAAGATTGATTTACCTTCCATAACAGGCATAGCAGCCTCAGGACCTATATCACCAAGACCCAAAACAGCAGTACCGTCAGAAACAACAGCTACCAAATTTCTCTTAGCTGTGTATTTGTAAACATCATTTTTATCAGCAGCAATTTTTCTGCAAGGTTCAGCAACACCGGGTGTATAGGCAACAGCCAAATCTTCCTTTGTTTTAACAGTAACCTTAGGAGTTACTTCGATTTTACCATGATTCTTTTCGTGCATTTCAAGAGCCATTCTATTATAATCAGCAGTTGTGTAGCCCATTTTAATCTTCCTCCATAAAATAAAGTTTAATTATTATAAATTTATTTTAAGGGAGTTATGTCTTTTCATAACCCCCTTAAAATTTAAAGAGTCATTAAAGTTTCCTCAATTACTTGTTGAGATGAACTTTTCCTTCTCCGGAAATTCCGGGTTCTGTCATTCCCTTTGCATCAAGAATTATATTGAGTTCTTCTTCTGTTGCAAGACCTGCCTCTATTGTAAGCTTTCTTACGGATTCACCTGTCTTAATAGCCTGTTTAGCGACAGCTGCGGACTTAGCATAGCCAACATGAGGAGCGATAGCTGTGATAATACCAACGGAATTTTCAACAAGGCTTTCACATCTTTCCTTGTTAGCGGTAATACCTGTAATACAGTTATCAACCATTGTCATGATTCCGCCTTCCATAGCAACAAGGGATTCAATCATGCACTTAAATGTAACAGGTTCAAAAGCGTTAAGTTCAAACTGACCTGCTTCTGCTGCCATTGTAACTGTCATATCGTTTCCGATTACAAGGAATGCAACCTGGCTCATAACTTCCGGAATAACAGGATTAACCTTACCGGGCATAATGGAAGAACCATTCTGCTTAGCAGGAAGATTAATTTCATTAATTCCTGTTCTTGGACCGGAGCTCATAAGTCTTAAATCGTTGGACATCTTGGAAAGTGTTACAACACAAGTCTTCAAAATGCCGGAAACTGCAACATAGCAGTCCAAATTTTGTGTACCGTCAATAACATCAGCTGTTTGATACAAAGGAAGACCTGCAACTTCAGCAAGAGTAGCACTTACTGTCTTAAAGTATTCCTTGTTAGCATTAATACCGGTGCCGATAGCTGTACCGCCCATGTTTACAGAGTAGAGTTCTTCCTTAGCTTTTTCAAGTCTTGTAAGATCTCTCTTAACAGCACTTGCATAAGCGTGGAATTCCTGACCCAGTCTTACAGGAACAGCATCCTGAAGCTGTGTTCTGCCCATTTTGATAATGCCGTCAAATTCTTTGCTCTTAGCCATCAAAGCATCGTACATTCTGTTAAGCTGTACAAGAACCTTATCAATAAGTCTGATAATTGTAATTTTACCTGATGTTGGGTAAACATCATTTGTGGATTGTCCAAAGTTTACATGGTCATTTGGATGAACCTTAGCATAGTTACCCTTAGCATCACCGAGAATTTCTCCTGCTCTGTTAGCAATAACTTCGTTAGCATTCATATTAGCAGTTGTACCTGCTCCGCCCTGAATCGGGTCGCAAATAAATTCTTCGTGAAGTTTTCCTGCGATAATTTCATCACAGGCTTGTACAATGGCATTGCATACTTCATCAGAGATTTCTCCAACCTTGTTATTTGTGATAGCACAGGCTTTTTTAATATAAGCCAAGCTGTTTATCATTTCATCATGCATTCTTGTATGAGTAATAACAAAGTTTTCAGCACCTCTAAGAGATTGTACACCGTAATATGCTTCTGTGGGTACTTGTTTTTCACCTATTGAGTCTTTTTCCAGTCTAAATTCAGCCATTGGGTTGTCCTCCTGTTTTTATATATTAATATTAAGCTAATCATACCTATAAGCCGTGGATTTATTATATCAAATCATTTGTTATTTTGCAAGATTTCTTTTATATTTTTAAGAAAATTATTTTTTTGCAGGTTTTGTTGCATAAAATTCAAATATTCAATATAATACAGCAATATATTCCCAATTTATCCTCATTTTCTGACTAAAGCTTTTTTAAATTATTCATTTTAATTTTATATTATTTGGGGAACAGTTAAATTCCTTTAAAAATATTATATTATTCTTCTTCCACAATATTTCCGTCAATAATTACATATTTTGCACTTGTGGAATATTCCAAAGGATTTCCGTCAAATATGATAATATCCGCATCTTTTCCGGCTTTAAGTGAACCTACTCTGTCATCAATTCTTCCTATAATTGCGGAATTAATTGTAATTGCTTTAAAAGCTTCATATTCATCCAAACCGTTTTTAACTGCCATAGCGGCACAGGTTGTCAAATATTCAATAGGTGTAACAGGATGGTCAACTGTGATTGAAACCAAAACACCTGCTTTGTTTAGTATTCCGGGAGTTTCAAAAGTTTTATTGGTAACTTCGGGTTTTCCTCTGCTGCAAAGTGCAGGTCCTGATATAACCTGAGCGTGTTCCTTGGCAAGTTCCTCTGCTATCAAATGACCTTCTGTACCATGTACTATTGCATAATCAAGGTTAAATTCCTTTGCAATTCTGATTGCGGTAAATATATCTACAGCTCTGTGGCAATGTATATGTACCGGAATTTCTCTTTTAAGCACAGGAATAAGAGCTTCTGATTTCATATCAAATTTTACATCTTTTCCCTCATCTTTACTGTTCATATATTCCTTTGCTTTAAAAAGTGCTTCTCTTATAATTGCTGCTGTACCCATTCTTGTCATAGGAGCCTTATTGGCTTTTCCATAGCAGCGTTTCGGATTTTCTCCCAAAGCCATTTTCATAGCTGCGGGAGCTTTTAAAACCATGTTATCAACTCTGTTTCCAACAGTTTTAACGGCAAAAAGCTGTCCGCCTATGGGGTTTCCGCTGCCCGGTCCTGTTATAACGCAGGTAACACCGGCTTTTCTTGCTTCTGCAATATTTCTGCAAATAGGAGTAAATGCATCTAAACCTCTTACATGGGGAGTAACGGGATCTGTCATTTCGTTGCCGTCATCGTCTTCAAATCCGATACCATCTCCGAACACACCTAAATGAGAATGTGCATCAATAAGTCCCGGAAAAACATATCCGCCTTTGGCGTCAATTATTTTTTCACATGAAGGCATCTTCAAATCTTTCATATCGCCTACGGATTTTATCTTGTCTTTTTCAACTATAACATATCCGTTTTCATATACGGGACCTTCCATTGTGTAAACTTTTCCATTTGTAATTATCATTTTTTATACCTCCTAATATATGATTTACTATATTATAATAC
>JAHHUA010000065.1 GCA_020024235.1 Oscillospiraceae bacterium | reverse complement strand
GACTTCCTCTACACCGAAACCTGTTTCGGAAGAAAACGGTATCATGGTAATCTGCTCTCCGCATGGTATTTCTGTTTTAAAAGCTTCCAGGCGTTCCTGCTGTTGTTTTTTTGAAAGCTTGTCCTGTTTTGTAAGGACTATGACAAAGGGAATTTCATTGTCTATCATAAAATTAATCATCTGAATATCATCTTTTGACGGAGCATGACGCATATCTATAAGCTGAAAGACCAGCATTAAATATCTGTCATCATTGAAATATCCTCCGATTAAATCAGACCAGCGTTTTTTTTCATCTTTTGATACCTTAGCATAGCCATATCCCGGCAAATCCACAAATTTTACATTTTCCAAGGAAAAAAAGTTTATTGTAACAGTTTTTCCCGGAACAGAGCTGACTTTCGCCAGCTGTTTTCTGTTGAAAATTTTGTTTATCATTGAGGACTTTCCCACATTGCTTTTTCCTGCAAAAGCAATTTCTATAAATTCGGATTTAGGAAGTTGGCTGAACTTACCATAGGATGTTTCAAATTGTATATTGTGAAAATTCATTTTTACATCCTTTCTTTTAATTATTCTTCTGTATAAGCAAGTTTTGAATTATCGGTTGCCTTTGTTTTTTTGGTTTTTTCAGTCTTTTTTGGTTTTTCTGTTTTTACAAGAGCATTTTCCAAAACAGTTTCAATGTGTTCAGCAGCTATAAAATTAATTTCTTTTCTTATTACTTCATCAATAAGTTCAATATCAGGTTCGTTTTCCTTAGGGATAATAATAGTTTTTATTCCTGCTCTGTGAGCTGCCATGGCTTTTTCTTTAAGGCCGCCTATCGGAAGAACCCGGCCTCTCAAAGTTATTTCTCCTGTCATGGCAACATCGTGTTTAACAGGGATATTTGCCAAAGCAGAAATAAGAGCTGTACACATTGTTATACCGGCAGATGGTCCATCCTTAGGAACTGCACCTTCCGGAACATGAAGATGTATGTCATTTTCCTTATAAAAATCAGGGAAAATTCCGTATTTATCAGCACAGCTTCTTATATAGCTGACAGCCGCCATAGCAGATTCCTTCATAACATCTCCAAGCTGTCCGGTAAGTTCGATTTTACCGGTGCCCTTTAAAACAGCAACCTCTACCTGCAGCATTTCCCCGCCTACAGAAGTCCATGCCAAACCGTTTACCAATCCGATTTCATCTTTGGCTCCGATAAGTTCAGGTTTAAACTTGTGGCCGCCCAGGTATTTAATCACCAATTTGGAATCTACAGTTACACGATGAGTTTCTCCTGCCACAATATCTCTTGTAACTTTGCGGCAGATTGATGCAATTTCTCTTTCCAGATTTCTTACACCTGATTCTCTGGTGTAGTAATCAATTAAGTCTAAAATTGCTTCATCTTTAAATTTGATTTCAGATGCTTTAAGCCCTAAATGTTTAATTTGTTTAGCTACTAAATATTCTTTTGCAATATTGAATTTTTCATCTCTTGTGTAGCTGGAAAGTTCAATGATTTCCATTCTGTCTTTTAAAGGAGCAGGAATGGTAGAAAGGTCATTTGCAGTAGCTATGAATAAAATTTTTGACAAATCAAAAGGAACTTCAATGTAGTGGTCAACAAAAGCGTAGTTTTGTTCACTGTCCAAAACTTCCAAAAGTGCAGATGAAGGGTCTCCCCTGAAATCATTTCCCAGTTTATCAATTTCATCAAGCAAAATAAGGGCATTATTGCTTTTAGCCTGTCTTATGGAATTTATTATTCTGCCGGGCATGGCTCCTACATAGGTTTTGCGATGTCCTCTTATATCGGATTCATCTCTGACGCCGCCTAAACTCATGCGGGCATATTCTCTGCCCATGGTTTTAGCTACAGATTTTGCAATGGAGGTTTTGCCGACACCGGGAGGACCTACAAGACAGATAATCTGTCCGTTAATATCAGGAGTACGACTTCTTACAGCCAAAAGTTCGATAATTCTGTCTTTTACCTTTTTCATGCCATAATGTTCTTTATCCAAAATCTGCTGAGCTTTTTGCAGGTTTATTTTGTCTTTTGTTGATTTGTTCCATGGAAGTGATAAGCAAGTTTCCAAATAGGTTCTGCTGACTGCATATTCAGAAGATGAAGGGGACATTCTCAACATTCTTTCGGCTTCGTTTATGAGTTTTTCTTCCACTGCTTTATCTAATTTAAGTTTGTAGATTTCGTCCATAAACGCATAGGCATCATCTGTAGGGTTTTCTCCGTCGTTAAGCTCTGTGGTAATGGCTTTAAGCTGTTCCCTCAAATAATATTCACGCTGATTTTTATCCACCTGATCTCTGACTTTATCATAAATATCTTTTTCCAAAGAAAGAATTTCATTTTCTTTATCCAAAATTGCGGCTAAAAGTTCCAGTCTTTTTACAGGGCTGGATTCAGCCAGTATTTTTTGCTTATCTTCCATTGGCAGAATAATATTTCCTGCCACATATTCCGAAATCCCCACAATATCATCTTCAAAGATAATGTTTTCAATGATTTCATTAGGCATTCTGGGTGAAAGACTGCAATATTCTTCAAATAAATCCTTAACTGTTCTGAGAAGTGCTTCAGCTTTGGCTGTTTGATTTTTTCTGACAGGATTAAGATCCATACGGGCAACTTTTGCATTTATAAACGGTGAAAAACTTTCATATTCATTTACAACTGCTCTGTATCTGCCTTCAACAACTACTCTGAGATTTTCGGTTCGTGATTTTACAATTTGCTTTATTTCAGCTACAACGCCGATTTTATAAAGGTCATTTGCTCCCGGGTCATCTACTTTTACATCTTTTTGCCCTACCAGCATAATAAGGCGGTCTTTTTTCATGGCTTCATTTAAAGCCAAAATGGATTTATCCCTGCCCACATCAAAATGCAGCAGCATTTTAGGGAACATGATAATACCTCTCATAGCTATAAGGGGCAAAACAGCCCCCTCTTCAACTTGAGTTATATCTTCATTTATTTTATCAGAGATTAATTCTGTATTTTTGTTAATATCTGTTTTTTTATCCATTTATTATCTCCTGTATTTTTTTTAATATATATTTTATAACATACATTATACACATTTTCACGCATTAAATCAACAGTATTGTCTTACAAATTTTAATAAATTGTTGACATTTTTGGTATAAAATATTATAAATATGTTTTTATTAGGCTTTCATACTTGTAGATAAAAGATAAATATGTTAAAATTAAAGAAAATAATTTATTGATTGAGGTATTATATGGATAACTATAGTAACTTTTATGATAATGTAACCTGCCCTGTATGGAAAAAATGCAATGGCTGTCAGCTACAAAATCTGAAATACAATGAACAACTTAAATGGAAATATAAAAAAGTGGATCAACTTCTTTATAAATATGGAGAGGTAAATGATATAATCGGTATGACAAATCCGCTTAATTATCGAAACAAAGTTCAGGCAGCTTTCGGAATGACAAGGGATAAGCGTCTTATTTCAGGTATTTATCAGTCATCTACCAAAACTATTGTTAAAGTTGATAAGTGTATTTTGGAAGACAAGTTATGCGATAAAATTTTACTGGATATAAGAGGTTTGGTAATTGATTTGGGTATTATACCGTACAATGAATTTAACGGTCATGGACTTCTTCGACATATCCTTGTTAAGCGTGGTTTTAAAACCAATGAAATCATGGTTGTATTTGTGGGTATCTCCCCTATTTTCCCTCAGAAAAAGAAATTTGTTGCTGAACTTATAAAAATACATCCAGAAATAACAACAATTATATTTAATATAAATCCTGATGGTCCAGCTATGCTGTTGGGTGAAAAAGAACAGGTTTTATATGGCAAAGGTTATATTGAAGATATGCTCTGCGGACTTAAATTTAAAATTTCTGCCAGAAGTTTTTATCAGGTAAATCCAAAGCAAACCGAGATATTATATAATACAGCTATGGAATATGCCGGCTTAAAAGGTGAAGAAACTGTAATTGATGCTTACTGTGGTGTAGGTACAATAGGACTTATAGCATCTAAAAATGCTAAAGAAGTTATTGGAGTTGAATCAAATAATGCTGCTGTAAAAGATGCTGTAACCAACGCAAAAGCAAATAATATCAGCAACATCAGATTTGTGTGCGAAGATGCAGGAAAATTCATGGTAAAAATGGCTGAAGAAAAACTTAATTGTGATGTTTTGTTTATGGACCCGCCAAGAGCCGGCAGTGATAAAGCCTTTTTAAATTCGGTGGTAACACTCTCCCCCAAAAAAGTTATATATATATCCTGTAATCCTGAAACTTTGGCCAGAGATTTGGATTATCTTACTAAGAATGGCTATGAGGCTAAAAATATTCAGCCTGTGGATATGTTCCCTTTCAGTAATCATATTGAATGTGTAGTTGAACTGATTAAACATTAAAATTCTTATTTGCTGAACTGTATTTACAAAGAAAGAGGTAATTTTATGAGCAAGCCCATTGTTGCATTGATGTACGACTTTGATAAAACACTTTGTACAAAGGATATGCAGGAATATGGTTTTATTCCTGCTCTTGGCATAGAATCGGAAACTTTTTGGAATGAAGTGAATAATCTTACAGACAGTGAAGAAATGGATAATATTCTTGCATATATGTTTCTTATGGTTGAAAAATGCAAAGATAAAAATCTGCATATCACCAAAGACTATTTTCATGAATTGGGCCAGGGAATAGAGTTTTTCGACGGCGTGGAAAGCTGGTTTGAGCGAATTAATAAATATGGAGAAGAAATGGGCGTCAGTATAGAACATTACATAGTTTCATCGGGAATTAAGGAAATTATAGAAGGCACTTCTATTGCAAAATATTTTAAGAAAATATATGCCTGTGAATTTATGTATGATAAAGACGGCAATATTAAATGGCCTAAATTTGCGGTAAATTATACAGCTAAAACACAGTTTCTTTTCCGAATTAATAAAGGGGTTTTAACTATTGACAGCAAAAGTGCTGATAGATTAAACTGTTTTACCCCTGAAAAAAAACGTCGTGTCCCATTTCGCAATATGATTTATATAGGCGATGGACTTACTGATGTACCCTGTATGAAACTGGTTAAATCAAATGGTGGTCAATCTATAGCTGTTTTTGACCCGAAAAAAAGTAATGACAGTGCAAAAGATTTGCTGAAAGCCAATCGTGTAAATCATGTGGTTTCGGCAGAATACGGTTTAAACAGTGATTTGGAAAACAGAGTAAAAGCAATTATCAAAAAAATCCAGGCTGTGGAAGAAATGGAGTCTTACTGCAAATAGAAGCATCTTTATACTTAAAAAACTAACACTTCGGCACACTATATTTTGTGTGTCAAAGTGTTAGTTTTCTCTATATAAAAATCCCTCTTTACCGGGTGTCCGATAAAGAGGATCAGATTAAAATTTATACTGATTTTTATTTAATTTTGTTTTCTTACAACAGAGTATTCATCATCATAACTGTAATAATTACAGCTGTCAGTATTTCCGCGAAGAAAATTTCCCATTTCATCTTCATCCAGATTTATGGAGCAGTAATAATATCCGCAGTATTCATCATAAATATAATATCTGCATGTTTCACATTGATTTTTCATAAATACCACCTTTTTGGATTTATTTTCCTAAATAATTTGACATTTTTCCAATTATGCTGAAAATTATAAATGCGGTAATATCTACAGCTACTATAGTTGAGCCTATAGGAGTTCCGGAAATTATGGAAATTATCATACCTAAAAAGGCACAGAACACTGACAAAACAGCTGCACATATTGTAACTGAACGGAAACTTTTAAATATTCTCATAGCGGAAAGTGCCGGGAATATTACCAAAGCCGAAATAAGAAGTGAACCTACTAAATTCATAGCCATAACAATAATTACAGCTATTATTATGGCAATCAGTAAATTATAAAAATCTGCATTTACTCCTGATGCTTTTGAGAAATTTTCATCAAAGGTTACAGCAAAAATTTTGTTATAAAATAAAGTAAACATAATTACAACAATAACAGACAAAACCCCACAGAAAATCACATCCTGTTTTGTAAGAGTGAGGATAGATGTTGAACCAAACAAAGTGCTACATACATCTCCTGACAAATTAGGTCCTGTAGAAAAAATATTCATTATAAGATAACCGATTGCCATAGCACTGACAGAAATCATAGCTACAGCAGCATCACCTTTAATTTTGGTATTTTGTCCTGTTTTTAAAAGCAAAACAGCACAGATTATCGTAGCTGGTAAAACAAAAACCATGTTATTTGTAAGATTTAAAGCGGAGGCTACAGCTATGGCACCAAATGCTACATGGGATAGTCCATCTCCGATAAAGGAAAATCTTTTCAGAACCAAAGTAACTCCCAGCAATGAGGAGCAAAGTGCTGTAAGCACCCCGACTATCAGGGCATATCTGACAAAGGGAAACTGAAAATATTCCTGTAATTTTGCTAAAATTTCATTCATATGTTTTCTCCTTTGTCTTTTTGGGAAAATCCTTTTTCCTCAATGATTTTAAGATATTCTTCTTTTGTTTTGCAAAAAATATTATCACCTATATGAAGAATATGAGTTGCATATTTTACAGCAGATTCTATATCATGGGAAATCATTATAACAGTTATTTTGTCTTTTTTATTTATATCCTCAATGATTTTATACATTTCAGCGGTAACTTTAGGGTCAAGTCCCGACACAGGTTCATCCAAAATAAGCATTTTTTGGGTTGCGCATAGTGCTCTTGCCAAAAGTACACGCTGTTGTTGTCCTCCGGATAATTCCCTGTAGCAGCAGTCAGACAAATGTTCAATCATCATTTTTTTCATAGCATCAGCAGCAAGAGTCTTTTCCTTTTTGTTATAAAAAGGCCTTAATCCACAACGCCCCTGACATCCTGACAGCACAATTTCCTTTACTGAGGCCGGAAAATCTTTTTGAACTATGGTTTGTTGGGGCAAATAGCCTATTTCATTGCGATTTAAGCCATCACCGAAAATAATTTTTCCGCTTATGGGTGATTGAAGATTTAACAGAGTTTTCATTAAAGTGGATTTTCCCGATCCGTTTTCCCCTACTATACAAAAATAATCTCCCGTGTTTACGGAAAAATTCAAATCATGCAGTATGGCTTTGCCATCATATCCTAAAGTGAGATTTTCACATGTAATTAACGACATAATATATTCTCCCTATTTTAAGGATTCTTCTATAACTTTCAGATTATTTTCCATAATTGAAAGATAGGTTACTCCATTTTTACAGTCTTTTGAAGTGGTTGACTGCATGGAATCCAGTTCCAAAATCTTTTGGTTTTTATCATTGGTGTTTTTGATTATGGTTTCTGCAATTTTTTTATCTGATTTTTCTAATGTAAGAACAACTTTAAGTCCCAGTTCATCTATTTTATTTGCAAGGAATGTGATTGTGTTAAAACTTGCTTCTGTTTCTGCGGAACATCCCGTAAAAGCCGCATAGTAATTAAGTCCATATTCATCCAAAAGATATAAAAACGGAAATCTGTCACCGAAAAGCAGGGTGTTTTTATCGGATTCAGATATTGTTTTTGTATATTTTTCGTCTAAATCAGAAAGTTTGTTTATATAGTTTTCAAAGTTTTTAGAATAGTTGTTATTGTAGTTGTCTTTATCTATTTCATTAATTGTTTCTGCTATTTCTTTGCAGCATATTTTTGCATTTTTAACGGAAAGCCATATATGCTCATCATATTCCAAATCATCATGTTCATGGCTGTGGTTATGATAGGATTCCATACCTTCGATAATTTTTTCTTCTTTAATATTTTCACCTAAAACTTCCATTAGATTTATGGATTTCATATTTTTATTTGCAATTTGTTTTAATGTATTATCCAGCCATTTGTCAGATT
This sequence comes from Oscillospiraceae bacterium, assembly GCA_020024235.1. Lineage (GTDB taxonomy): Bacteria > Bacillota > Clostridia > Oscillospirales > Ruminococcaceae > JAHHUA01. The sequence continues at coordinate 857 of JAHHUA010000065.1, read as the reverse complement.
CTCCACCTACATATACAAACAAATCACAGTTGGAAATTGCCAAAATGTCATCAGCAGAGGGCTGATAGCTGTGCATATCCACACCATTGTCCAAAAGTAAAGTAAGTTCCACCTTGTCACTGTCCCCTGTTATTTCTCTAATCCAATCATATACGGGAAAAACAGTGGCAATTATTTTTATTTTATCTTTATTTTCAGTTGCCAAAGCAGATGAAGAAAGCTGTTCATCTTTTTTTCCGCAGGCTGTAAAGATACTTAAAACCATAGTAAAAGCTAAAATTAGGTATATTACTTTTTTCATGTTTATACCTCCTATAAATTATCATTTTGTCTGCATTCTTCACATATACCGTAAAAAACAGTTCTGGCAGAATTCATTTCAAAACCATGTTTTTTTAAAATATGTTGCTCCAAAGCATTTACTTCATGACACCGAAGATGTATAAGCTTTCCGCATTTTTCACATTTACAGTGATAACATATAGGTTTGTGACAATGTTCACTGCTGCCTAAATACTCATAACAAGCTCCTGATGTACTGTCTACTACATATTTTGCAACAATTCCCTTTGCAGCCATTTTTTCCAGATTTCGATATATTGTGGCTGTACCTAAAGATATTCCCATTTCTTTAAGACCCTGACTAATATCGTTTACAGTAACATGTACTCCCTCAGCAGTTTGTAAATATGATAGAAGTGCTGACATTTGTTTGGTTTGATATTGAGCTTTTTGCATAGTAAGACCACCTTGTAATTGTTAAGTTTCAACATTAAATATTATATAAAAAAAAAAAAATAAGTCAATATGAAAATCATTATCATATTAATTTTTTTAAAAATTTCCCTGTTATTTAT
>JAHHUA010000064.1 GCA_020024235.1 Oscillospiraceae bacterium | reverse complement strand
TTAGATATTTATAAAAAATTTTGTTTAAATCGGAGTTTTTTTAATTTAATTGTTATATATTTCAATTAAGTATTGAAAAAAAATATCAAAAAGAATAAAATATACTTGTAAAACTGGGAAAGTAAAAAATTGATTTTAAACAGCTTACTGCAGAGAACCTGTGTATATGGGAATTTGACAGAAAAACTATTATTAGATCATGACTTTTTAGTTTTACAAAAATAAATAAAAAGAGGTATAAACATGAAAAAAATTATTGCGATGACACTTGCTTTGGTAGTTTGTGTTGGAACTTTTCTTACAGGCTGCAGTTCTGAGGAAAATAACAAACCAAATGCCAACACAGAAAAAAAGGTTGTACGCACATGTATTGCATCTGAACCTGACAACCTTGACCCATGGAAATCCGCCGCCGGAGATACTCAGGCAATTATGATGAATGTATTTGAAGGACTTGTATCTTTCAATGAAAAAGGTGAGTACATTCCCGGTATAGCCGAAAAGTGGAATGTTTCCGATGACGGTCTTACTTATACATTTAATTTGAGAGATGATGTTTATTTCCACAACGGCAATAAACTGACTATGGAAGATGTGATTTATTCCTATGACACTTACACAGGAAAGGAAAGCGGTAAACCTCTCTCATCTAAATTTGAAGTCATAGACACATATGAAGCTGTAGATGATATGACTTTTAAAATTACATTAAAGGAAAAATCCTCACCATTTTTAGGATTTAATACTGAACCTATTTTGCCCAAGGGTTATACCGAACAGGAAACAACTCCTATAGGAACAGGTCCATTTAAATTTGTAGAATATGTTCCCGGACAAAAAGTTGTTTTTGAAAAAAACGAAAATTATTACAATGAGGATAAAAAAGCCAAAATTGACGGCGTGGAAATATTTGTTATGACAGATTACAGTGCCATTGTATCTGCACTTAAATCTGGACAGCTTGATTTGGCAATGATAAAGGCTGACAATATTGAAACCTTAGAAGATAAATTTGATATTATATCATCTCCTCAAAATATGGTTCAGATTTTAGGCCTTAATAATAAAGTAAAGCCTTTTGATGATGAAAGAGTCAGAAAAGCCATTAACTATGCCATTGATAAAGATGAAATTATAAAAGGTGCCTTTGACGGCTATGGCACAAAGATTTATTCCAACTTCAGCCCTGTACTAAAGGGATATTACAATGATAAGCTGGATAATATTTATACTTATGACATTGAAAAAGCAAAAGAACTTTTAAAAGCAGCAGGTTATGAAAATGGTTTTGATATGAAACTTACAGTACCCGGAAATTATGTACAGCATGTGGATACAGCTCAAATTGTCGCTCAACAGCTTAAAGAAATAGGTATAAATGTGGAAATAGAAACTATAGAATGGGCAACCTGGCTTGACAGAGTTTATAAAAAAGCTGATTATCAAAGCACAGTTATTGCTTTTGGCGGTAAACTCAATGTCAATGATATTCTTATAAGATATACAACAGGTTATAAAAAGAACTTTATAAACTTTTCAAATGAAGAATATGACAGATGTATAACAGAAGCTGCCAGGGAAACAGATGTGGCAAAACAGCAGGAACTATATAAGGAAGCTCAAAAAGTGATGACTGAAAAAGCAGCCTCAGTATATATATGCGATCCTGATTTAACTATTGCATCAGTTAAGAATTTGAAAGGATATACATTTTATCCTTTGATTTACCATGATTATTCAAAGCTTTATTTTGAATAAAATAATAAATTATAATAAAGACTGTGGATTTTTTCACAGTCTTTATTACAAACGGATGGTATAAAATGAATTATTATTTAAGAAAAATAATCGGACTTTTTGCAACACTTTTTTTAGTTTCCCTGACCACTTTTTTAGTTTTTCAGTTTTTGCCGGAAAATCCCGCCGAAATTATATTGGGTGTTGATGCAGAACCGGAAGAAATAAAAGCCTTGGAAAAGGAATTGGGACTTGATAAATCTGCATCTCAAAGATATTTAAACTGGATTAAAAATTTGATGAGCGGAGATATGGGAAAATCCTATCGCTATCATCAAGATGTGGCAAAACTTATAGCTAATTCGTTCAGAGTAACTTTCGGATTGGCAGCAATGTCGCTTTTTTTCACAGTATTGATAGGGCTGCCTATGGGTATATATATTTCCAAAAAACATAATAAATTTACAGAAATTTTTTTGTCAGTGGTTACACAGATAGGTTATTCCGTACCATCTTTTTGTATGGGAATACTATTAATTACAGCTTTTTCTAAAATATTGCCATCAATGAATTATGTGCCTTTTTCTGTAAATCCTTTGGAATATTTTAAGACTATGTTGCTGCCATCTTTGGCATTGGCACTGGGCTCTTCCGCAATTTTAATGAGATATATAAAAGTTTGCATTGATGAAGAAAAAAATAAAGATTATGTAAGAACAGCTCAAAGCAAAGGTATTTCCGACAAAAAAATTTTAAAAAGACATATTCTGAGAAATTCACTTATTCCATCTATTACTATGTTGGGAATGCTGGTGGCTGATATACTTGGAGGAAGCATTATTATAGAAAATGTTTTCTCACTGCCGGGTATAGGAAAATTGGTGTCAGTGTCCATATCTACCAGAGATTTGCCGCTTATACAGGGGTTGGTGCTGTATTTGGCTTTTATAGTGGTTTTCTGTAATTTTCTTGTAGACACTATATATTCAATAATTGACCCCAGAATACGCCTTAAATAATTTTGGAGATTTAATATGAATAAATACAGTAAATATTTTAAAAATTCCAATATTATAATAGGTATAATTTTTATACTTATTATATTTACACTGATGACAGTAGGATTTTTCTATACACCCTATGAATTTGATGATATAAATGTAGATAATAAACTGCATTTTTTTTCTGCTGAACATATACTTGGTACAGATGATTTGGGCAGAGATATTTTAAGCAGACTTATGTTGGCTTCAAGAGTTTCATTTTTTATAGGAACTACTGTTTCTGTTATCGGTTTGCTGATAGGAGGATTTTTAGGCAGCTTAGCAGGATATTTTGGAGGAATTACCGATGAAATAATAATGAAGCTTATTGATGTACAGATGGCTTTTCCGGGTATATTAATTGCCCTTATGATGATTGCGGTTTTCGGTGGAGGAACAGCTAATATTGTTATGGCTCTGTCAATTATGTCAGTGCCTAAATTTGCCCGTATAGTGAGAAGCGGATTTATAAAATATAAAAATTTTGATTTTGTAAAAGCCGAAAAAGCAAGAGGAGCAAGTCATTTGAGAATTATGTTTATACATATTTTTCCCAATATTATGCCTGAAATTATTGTTACTGTTTCACTTAGTTTTGCCTCTGCGGTAATGAGTGAAGCAGGACTTAGTTATTTAGGACTTGGGGGAAATCCTACTTTTCCCAGTTTCGGAAAAATGTTAAGTGAAGCACAGGGAGTTATTTTTAAGGCTCCTTGGTATGTATTCATTCCTACAATAGCCGTTACCCTGATTTTAATGGGATTTAATTTTATTGCTGACGGCATAAGACAAATTCAAAAAGAGGAGAAAAACAGAATATGATTAATTCCTCTAAAAACCCATTAGTTGAATTTCAAGGGGTTACAATTAAATTTTTTGAAAACAACAAAGAATATATAGCAGTTGAAAATCTTAATCTGAATATGGAAAAAGGCGAAAAAACAGCTGTTATAGGTGAATCAGGCTGTGGGAAAACGGTTACAGCACTGTCTTTAATGGGACTTTTGTCAGGCAGTGCCAAAATCACCGACGGAAAAATCCTCTTTGACGGAAAGGAAATCAGCACTTTAAACTCTGATGAATTAAATAAACTCAGAGGCAAAGATATGTCCATGATTTTTCAGGAACCAATGACATCACTGAACCCTCTTATAAAAGTGGGAAAACAAATTGATGAAAATATTTTGGAACACAGCACCAATAAAAATAAAAAGGAAGCCAAAGCAAGAACTGTTTCAATGCTTAAAGAAGTGGGATTTGCCGATGCGGAAAAAATTTACAGTGTATACCCTCATCAACTTTCCGGTGGAATGCGTCAAAGAATTATGATTGCTATGGCACTTATAAATAATCCTAAATTAATTGTAGCAGATGAACCCACTACTGCCCTGGACGCCACAATTCAGGCACAGATTATGAAGCTTTTAAATAAACTTAATCATGAAAAGGGAACTGCACTGCTTTTAATATCCCATGATTTAGGATTGGTAAACAATATCTGTGAAAAATGCTATATAATGTATGCAGGTCATATTGTGGAATGGGGTAAAACCAAAGATTTACTTGAAAATCCCATGCACCCATATACAAAAGGTCTTATAAATTCTATACCATCTATTGAAAATAAAGGAAAACCTTTAAATTCAATAAAAGGTTTTGTGCCGTCAGTGGAGGAAAGAAAAAATAAGGGCTGTGTCTTTGCGGACAGGTGTGATTACTGTATGGATATTTGCAGAAAAATTATACCAAAAGACAAAATAACAGAGGACAGAGTAATTAAATGCCATCTATATAATGAAAAGGATAAATAAAATGTTTAATGAAAATAATCCAATTCTTAAGGTAAAAAATATTTCCAAAGTTTATGCAGAGGACAAAAATAATATTGTAAATGCATTAAATGATGTGAATTTTGAAATAATAAAGGGTGAAGCATTTGGATTAGTAGGGGAATCAGGCTGTGGTAAATCTACTCTGGCACAAATTATAATGAATTTAATTCCGGCAGATAAAGGCGAAATTCTTTATACCAAAGACAAAACAGAAATAAATATTCTATCTCTTAAAGGTAAAAAAATGAAAGCCTTGCGAAAAGAAATTCAGTTTATTTTCCAAGACCCTTATTCTTCTATAAATCCCAGAAAAAAAATAGGCTGGCTTATAAAGGAACCTTTAATTATTCATAAAATCGGTGCTGATGATGCCCAGCGAGAAAAAATGGTTGATGAAATGCTTTGCAGTGTAGGACTTGATAAAAATTATAAAAACCGTTTTCCCTCAGAACTTTCCGGCGGACAAAGACAGAGAGTGGCAATAGCTATAGCACTTATTTTAAACCCTGAATTTGTAATATGTGATGAAGCAGTATCGGCTCTTGATGTATCCGTACAGGCTCAAATTTTAAATTTGCTCAGAGATATGCAGAAAAAAATGGGACTTACTTATTTGTTTATTTCTCATAATCTGAATGTAGTTTCCTATATTTCAGACCGAATAGCTGTAATGTATCTTGGTGAAATTGTGGAAACGGGAAATAGTGAAATTATTTTTAAAAATCCTTTACACCCATATACTAAAGCACTTTTTTCAGCTTCTGTAAACATAGAAGATGTGATGCTAAAGGGTGAGCCGCCATCTAAATCGACTTTGATAAAGGGCTGTGTGTTTGCCTCAAGATGCGGATATTGTTCCGAAAAATGTTTAGCTGAAAAACCTGTTTTAAAAGAAACAGCAGATGGCAGAAAAATTGCCTGTCATTTGTATAATGAACATTAATTAAATATAATTTGACAATATTACTTTCTTCTTGACAGATTCATTCAAAGTGGTATAATTTTATTAAGGAGTATTTGTTAAAATTTTTACAAATGGAGGAAAATATTATGGAACTATTAAAAGGTAAAGTTGCTCTTGTTACTGGAGGTACAAGAGGTATTGGATTTGCAGTTGTTAAGTGCTATCTTGAAAACGGTGCTTCTGTGGCACTTTGCGGTTCAAAAAAAGAAAGTGTTGATAAGGCTATTTCTGAGTTAAAGGAGATAAATCCTGATTTTCCTGTTATCGGTCTTTATCCTGATTTGAAAAATCCTGTAGAAGTTGAAAAAGCTGTTGCAGAAACAAAAGAAAAATTTGGCAGATTTGATATTATTGTAAACAATGCAGGTATATCTGCAAGAGAAAGTTTGTATGACTATAACCCCGAAGATTTTGTAAATATTATGAATCTTAATGTAACCGCAGTATTTAACTGTTCACAGGCTGCCGCTAAAGTTATGAAAGAACAGGGCGGTGGTGTTATTCTAAATACGAGCTCTATGGTAAGCCTTTATGGTCAGCCTTCCGGTGTAGGTTATCCTGCATCTAAATACGCAGTAAACGGTATTACAAAATCACTTGCAAGAGAACTTGGAAAGGATAATATTAGAGTAAATGCCGTATTGCCAGGTGTAACAAAAACTGATATGGTTGCAGCACTTCCTAAGGAAATTATTGACAGTATAGTTGCTCCTATTCCACTTGGAAGAGCAGCTGAACCTGAAGAAGTTGCCAATGCTTTCCTTTTCCTTGCCAGCGATTTGGCAAGTTATATTACTGGAGCTTTGATTTCAGTTGATGGTGCAGCAAGAACCTAATTATTTAAAAGCCGATAAAATTTCAATATATCCAAAAAAGAAAATCCTTCTGCTTATTAAATTGATAAGCAGAAGGATTTTCTGTAGCTTTATAAGACCTTATATATGGACAAATAAAATCGGGTTTACGGTGGGGGTGATTACCAAAAAGTTTTGGCAGAACTTTTTGGTTTTATGATAACGGTCATAATGCTGATTAAAAATTTAATTGTTATACTTTTTTGTCATGTTTTTTAAATAGTTTATCTAATGGTATTTGAGCTAAAATAACTGCTGCAAATACAAAAATACATCCGGTTAGTTTTTGATGAGATAGTGTTTCTTTTAAAATAAGCCAGCCAAAAAATGTACCAAATACAGATTCTAAACTAAGCAAAAGTGAAGCAATTGTGGGTGGAACATATTTTTGTCCTATAATTTGCAATGTATATCCTACCGCAGTTGATAAAATACCCATATATAAAAGCGGTATGGTGGCTTTCATTATTCCGTTTAAGGAAGGGTTTTCCAATATAAACATTGCAATGGAATGAAAAACAGCTGCTACAAAAAACTGAATACATGACATTTTAGCTCCATCTACTTTTGGAGAAAAATAGTCTATGAGCATAATATGGATTGAGTAAAAAAATGCAGAAATTAAAATGAGTATATCACCTTTGCTCATTGTTACAGCATTATCAAAACACAACAATCCAAGTCCTACCAAAGACAAAATAACACCAATCCAAATATTTATTCCTACTTTTTTGTGAAAGAAAAGCCCAAGCAAAGGAACTATAATTATATATAAGGCTGAAATAAATCCTGAATTTGCAATAGAGGTTTTATCTATTCCAAGCTGCTGAAATCCCATGCCCAGAAAAAGTGCTGTACCACACAGAAGTCCTCCTAAATATTCATTTTTTGGATTAATATCTGTTTTTGATTTTACAACACGGTTTTTCATAAGTTTAAGGACAGTAATCATACATACCCCTGCAATTAAACATCTCACAGTAGAAAAAGTAAAAGCACCTATATGATCCATACCTTTTCTTTGAGCTATAAATGCAAGTCCCCAAATCAGTGCTGTCAAAATTAGTATTGCACTGCCTTTTGTTTTGTTTTTTGCTTCTTCTGCCTTTAAAAGTTTGCTATCATCATTCATTAAAACACCCCATCATATTAAAAACAATGTATTACTTATTAACAAGGTCCTTATTATTAAAGAAATCATTTTTGAGGTCTCTTACTTCACCACTTAAAGTGATAAGTCCTATCATATTGGGAATTATCATCATCATAAGAAGGAAATCAAGGGCAGTGTAAAGGTTGGAAATATCACCAAATGCACCATAAATAATAGCAGAGAGACATACTACTCTCATAAAAATAGAGAATTTATATCCAAAGAGAGCTTCTGCATTTTTTTCACAATAGAATACCAAAACCAAAATAGTTGAAAGTACAAATAAAAGCAGACATATTGATAAAATAGTTCCGCCAAATGCAGTGCCAAATACAGAGGAAAAGGCTTTTACAGGCATTGCGTCAGGAGAAAGTCCTTTTTCCTGCCATACACCTGTAGTAAGTACCATAAGAGCTGTCAATGTACAAATAATTATTGTATCACAGAATATTTCAAAAATTCCCCAAAATCCCTGTCTTGCCGGATGGTCAGTAACAGCAGCAGAATGAGCATATGGTGCTGTTCCCATACCTGCTTCATTTGAATAGCATCCTCTTGCAGCACCCCATCGAATTGTGGCAGCAAGAGTTGCACCTGTAAATCCTCCTACAGCAGCTGATCCTGTAAATGCACCTTTAAAAATAGCTGCAAATGCTCCGGGAATTTTGGTAAAGTTAAAGCCTAAAACTATAATTACACAAGCTGCATAAACAAGAGCCATAATTGGCACAAGTTTTTCTGTTATATTGGCAATTCTCTTAATACCACCGCATACAACCAAAGTTGTAATAGCCAAAACCACGATTGCTGTGGCAATTTTTGGAATACCAAGTTCTGTTGCACTGGTGCATATGGAAAGTGTTTGTACAGAAATTGAAGGTACAAATTCAATCATAATAAAGAATGTCGCATAAGCTGCTATAAATTTTCCGAAATTTCCTTTAAAAGCTGCTTTAAGGTAATAAGCAGGACCACCTACATATTCGCCTACTTCATTTTTTTGTCGGTATTTAATTCCTAAAGCAACTTCGGAAAATTTAGTAGCACATCCGATTAGAGCAATAAGCCACATCCAAAAAACAGCTCCGGGTCCACCAAGGGCAATAGCTGTAGGAACACCTACTATATTTGCAGCACCGATTGATGAAGCTAAAGCAGCACAGGCAGCTCCAAATGAAGAAACAGTTCCGTCTCCTTCAGATTTTTTAAAAATCTTTCCAAATGTTTGTTTCATTATGTAAGGGAATTTTGTAAACTGAAAAAATCCCAAACGAATAGTGAGGAATACTCCGCCACCGCCCAAAATAAGCAGCATCGGTATTCCCCACACAAAATTAGTAAAATCGGTTATCATTTCAAATAATTTACTCATAACAAACCTCCATAATTGGAATAAATATTGTACGATGGAGGTAAGCATTTTAACCAGACT
>JAHHUA010000063.1 GCA_020024235.1 Oscillospiraceae bacterium | reverse complement strand
GTTTATATTTGTCAAGTGTTTTTTAAATTTTATTTTTTAATATTTTAAAACAGTTTTTTCCCATAATTTTATCAAAATCTTGACGGCTTATTCTTATTGTGATAGTATAATAAAATCAAATAAAAAGAAAAGAGGTTTTATGTTGTGAGGTACATAAAACAGTTTGCTGTAATACTGGCTATAACATTTTTAGGAGAAATATGCAAATATTATATTCCTTTGCCCATACCATCGGGAATTTACGGTTTGATATTTTTATTTTTAGGACTAAACCTTCATATTATCAAACTAAAACAAGTGGAAAATGCCGCAGATTTTCTGATACAAATTATGCCACTGATGTTTATTCCGGCTGCTGTGGGACTTTTGGAATCAAAATCCCAGCTTATAGCTTTGGCAGCTCCCGTAATTGCAGCAATTATTCTCTGTACACCTGTCATTATGGCAATTTCCGGAATTATAACCCAGTTACTTATCAAAAAGGAGAACAAAATACATGAATAGTCTTCTGCAAACATCTGTTTATTTCGGTGTACTGATAAGCATTGCCGCCTATGAAACAGGAGAATTTCTCAAAAAAAAATTTAAGCACCCTTTACTAAATCCTCTGCTTATTTCTATTATTATAACCATGTTGTTTTTAAAATTATTCAAAGTTGACTATAATACATATAATCAAGGGGCAAAATATTTAAGTTATCTTTTAACTCCTGCCACTGTAGCTTTGGCTGTACCTTTATACCGTCAAATTCAGCTTTTAAAAGACAATTTTAAATCAATTATGGCGGGAATTGCCGCAGGTACAGCAGCAAGCTTAGGGCTTATGTATATTTTATCTCTTATATTTAAGCTTTCTGAATCAGAATATGCAACTTTACTTCCCAAATCTATTACAACTGCCATAGGTATGGGAGTTTCCGAAGAATTAGGCGGTATTGTAACCATAACAGTGGCATTAATAGTTTTGACGGGAATTTCCGGCAATATTATGGGGGAATTTGTCTGCAAAATTTTTAGAATTACAAATCCAATAGCCAAAGGTGTGGCTTTAGGTACATCTGCCCATGCCATAGGAACTGCAAAAGCCATGGAAATGGGAGAAATTGAAGGAGCTATCAGCAGTCTTTCCATTGCAGTAGCCGGCATACTTACTGTGGTCTTAGCTCCCCTGTTTATGAAACTGCCGTTATAAAATAAATCCGACCTTAAATCAGGTCGGATTTTTGTTTTGAAAAAATTATAAACTCCGCCAATGCCGTCATGCCGCACGTTAGAACCCATCGTTATGATAGGTGGGCACCGCCCAAAAGGTTCACGCTCCCTTCGTCCCTTCAAAAGAAGAGGAGGTCTGCAATCCGCTTTCGGAGATTAGGTTCCCTGTTATGATATGTTGGATCATAAAATACAGCATTAACAAACACAGCAGAGTTTGTTTATATTATACCCTAAATACTATTATTTAACAATAGGAAATTCATATAAAAAACATGAAAGATTTTGGTAATTAATCTTAATTACATTTTAGCTTATGAAATCATAGTCATCTTTAAGTGTGCTCATAAACATGGCAGAAATTCTGTTAAATTCAGCCTCATCCTGAATAGCTTCCAAAAATTCTTCTCCATTCTCATTGGTAACCTGCAAAACCACAAGTTCTCCGTCTTCTTCCAACGATTCATCGCTGCCGTCAAACACCGGAATAAGTGCCATATACTGTTTGCCTTCGTCTTCCATTGTTCCGGCTACTTCAAATTCGTGTTCAACGCCTTCTTCATCAACCAAAGTCAATATATCCAAATTCTGATCAGCCATAAATATCCTCCTGAAATTACTGTTTTTCTATAGACAGCATTATTAATTTCTGTAAATTGTTTTCTGATAAATATATTAAAACAATATTACATATAAGTCAAGTATGCCCTTAAAAATTAAATGTCAAATAAAATTATTTATTTTTAGTTATTTTGCCTATTGATTTTATTATAATAATTGATTATAATGATATCAAGATAAAGAGGTAAACAGACAGAAAGGAGTGATACCTATGTACACAGAAAATCCACCAGTAAATTAACACTCTTTGGAAAACTTAAAATAAGCTGTAACCCCCTTCTTAATTTTAAAGTTTCAAAGAGCAAAAAACAAAATAAAACAAAGGCATAAAAGTTTAGTTAAAACCTTTGCTGAAAGAATTTAAAGTCAGGAACAGCAATTCGGTAGGAAATTAAAAATCCGTAATTTATTCCGAATAAAAACCATAGTTTAAATCCTGTATTTAATTCAAAATGACGCAAACAATACAAAATAAAAACTAAAAGCATTCCCTATTATTAGCTTATGTAATTCGCTGACAAATAAAACACAAAAGTGAATAAAACCCGATTATATAGTGATAAAATTTATTATTCAAAAACAGGAACAGATACCCGGTTTAAGAATAAAATTTTAAAACCGAAAGCACGGATATACCAAAAGCAAAAACAATAAGTTAAAAATCAAGGAATATGCTTAAAAAATAAGTAATCACCATTACTTAATCTCAGATTAATGAAAATTATAAGTTTAACTTAATTCCTCCAATAGAAGAAACTTTAATTTTTAAAACATCTGTAAAAAAGGTTTTAAATAAACAAAAATGCTGAGTAAAACAAAAAAGTTAATAGTAGGAATATAAATATAAATTTTATAACAAAGGCAGTTGAATTAAACAAAATATATTCAGTCCTTTACAAACAGAGCGTTAAGTCTGTACTAAATATACAGACATATGAAACATAAATCTATACGCTGTAAAGGTATAAGATAATTACACGGAAGCATGGCTTCACAGGAATATAACAAATTCAGCTGAAAAGGTGATATATAAAACATGAATAATAACGAACAAAATCAGTAGCCTAACCTGTATGTGTTGCGGGTTAGGCTACTGATTTTTTTATTCTTCTGTTATATATCTTATTTTGCCGTTATGGTAAATTATAATTATGCACTCATGTATACTGTCTTTTTCCAAATAAAATCCTGACAAAATAAATTCATGATAGCCGTATCTTTCATCCATAATATCAACGCTAATTTCAGAATTTGCGGAAATAAAATCTGCAAGCATAATTTTTTCTCCGTTAAAATGCCCATAATTTCCGCAAGGTACATCTGTGTATTTAAGCATATACACACAGCCAAAATCACCGTACTCGGTGTCTATTCCGTCAACATATATACTTCCATCAACCTGTTCACAGCCATTTGTATTAATTTTGGTAAATCCTCCGTCAAAATTAAGAAGAATGGAATTTCCCTCAATTTTTATTTTTGTTAAACGGCTGTCATGCAGTGAATAAGGTGCATATTGTATAGCTTCCTTTACTGTTTCTTTCATAAATTTACTTTCCTTTAAAAAACGCCTGTATATAATAGGCAGGCGTTTTTGTGTTTTTTTACTTATTACAATGTTTTTTCAATAGTTTCTGCCAATTCGGAAAGTGAACCATCATCAAAAGGCACTTTAAGACCTGCCGCTCTGATTAAATCAGTAAACTTCATAGAACCGCCTCTCTTTACGTGTTCAATATAGGTATTGAGAGCATTGTCATAATCCTTTTCAGCCAACTGCCAGAACTGGAGAGCAACAGTTTGAGCAAGTACATAGTCAATGTAGTAGAAAGGTGAAGAATAAATATGTTGCTGACGCTGCCACATTGCACCTTTTGCATAAAATTCAATTCCGTCAAAATCAAGGTATGGACGATAAATCTTTTCAAGTTTAGCCCATTCTGCATTTCTTTCATCAGGAGTAAGCTCGGGGTTAGCATAAATAATATGCTGGAAGTGGTCAACCATTGTACCGTAGGATAAGAATGTCAAAGCATCTTCTACCTGAGAAGTTTTATATTTTTTAAGGTCTGTTTCATTGAAGAATCTGCCTATACCCTTCCATGAAAGGAATTCCATAGACATGGAGTGAGTTTCTGCAATATCCATTGTGTAGCTCAGCATATAAGCATTTTTATCTTTTCTGTTCATATAGCCTTCAAAACCATGGCCAAATTCATGGAAAGTAGTTCTTACAGCGTCTTCTGTTCCGTTATAGTTTAAAAATACAAAAGGACATTCATGTGTGGGCACACCGGCACAGTAAGCACCAATGCGTTTTCCGGGTCTGTCAGGAGCATCATAAAGTTCATGTTCCAACATAAAATCTATGTATTCCTTAAAGAGAGGGGACATATCTGTGAACACCTGTCTTGTAAGCTCCATCATTTCTTCGGCACTTTCACAGCCCTTTGGATTGCCGTCAGCAAATCTGTAGTTATTATCATAAATTGTAATTTTATCAAGACCCAATCTCTTAGCCTGATTACTTTTAGCTTTTACGATAACAGGTACAATAACATCTGCAATTTGTTTGCGGAAAACTTCTACATCTTTTTCATTGTAGCTGTTTCTGTTCATACGGATATATCCGAGAGGTGTATAAGTTTTGTAACCCATAATCCGAGCTTGTTTTGTTCTGTTTTTAACAAGCTTATCAAAGGTTGTATCCAAAAATTCTTTACCACTGATATAAAAATCGGAAAGAGCCTGCATAGCAGCTTTTCTAACATTTCTGTCATCATCGGTTGTAAATTTTGAAACAGCGGAAATTGTCATTTCTTTGCCTTGGAATTTAACTTTTGCATTGGCATTGAAAAGCTGATATTCAGAAACCAATTTGTTTTCTTCTTCCATAAGAGGAATAATTTCCTCTGACATTGCCTTAGATGAAAATTCCAAATTGGAAATAAAAATATCTCCGAATTCTTTTTTAATTGCGTCCAAATGTTTGCTCTTTAAAATTTCTTTTCCGAAATTTACTGTGGAATTGCAGTATGTAGGAGATTTTTCATCAAAAAATTCCTGTTCTGCTTTATAAAATTCATCATTTGTATTTTGAGTATTTCTGATGCTGCAAATGCTCATCATATTTTCAACTTCTATGCTTTTATCACGAAAATCTATGATAATTGCAATTTCCTCTTCGGCTGATTTTGCCTGAGAAAACTTCTTTGTAAGATTGTCCATGTAAGCACAAGCTGCGTCCATATCGGGACGAACATAAGGAAATTCTGAAAATTTCATAGATAATGTCTCCTTTTTTATTTTAAATTTGCAGTACTTGATTTTTGTTATAAAAAAGCAGTGGCTAAATCTGCTTATTATGACTGCATGGCTGTTTAATTATACAATAAATATAGTAAAAAGTAAAGAGTAACATCAGGCCTT
The DNA here is from genome assembly GCA_020024235.1 of Oscillospiraceae bacterium. Classification (GTDB taxonomy): domain Bacteria; phylum Bacillota; class Clostridia; order Oscillospirales; family Ruminococcaceae; genus JAHHUA01. Next base: position 3,846 of record JAHHUA010000063.1, on the reverse strand, counting down.
TAATTTTTATTATATAAATTATACAAAGAATATATTTAATAATTGTGTATAAAGTCGGAATTTGCAGAGTTATATTTTTTTGTTTTTAATATTGTCGCAAATTATTTTTAAATTCCCGACAGCTTTCAGCAAAATTTTTATCACTGATGCTTTATGCTTTTAGCATAAAGCTTTTTTATTTTTAAAAAATGGCACTTAAACTTGAAATTGCCCCGGAAAGCATTACCGCTTATTTATCCGGTGAAATAGATCATCACTCTGCCTCATATTTGAGAGAAAAAATAGATGATGTTATAGAAAAAAACTCACCTAAAGAACTTACCATGGATTTTTCCGCAGTAACTTTTATGGATAGTTCCGGCATTGGTTTAGTTATGGGAAGATATAAACTTATGGCGGAAACAGGTGGTGTCATTATCCTTACAGGGCTTGACAAAACCACCGAAAAAGTTATGAAAATCGCCGGTCTTGAAAAATTGGTAAAAATCCAAAAAGGGGGAAAATAATATGAAGTTTAAAACAATAAATAAAATGAAACTGGAATTTGAAAGCCGTTCAGTTAACGAAGCATTTGCCAGAACCGCAGTCAGTGCCTTTATCTCCTCCTTAGACCCTACAGTGGAGGAAATTTCCGATATAAAAACCGCTGTTTCCGAAGCTGTGACAAATTCCATAGTACATGGATATGAAAATCAAATCGGTAAAATTACCATTGAAGGTGAAATAAAAGAAAACAACAAAATTATTATAAAAATTAAAGACAAAGGCTGTGGAATTAAAGATGTTCAAAAAGCCAAAGAACCTCTTTTCACCACCTGTACCACAGGAGAAAGAGCAGGACTTGGTTTTGCGGTAATGGAAAGCATGATGGATAAAATCAAAGTAAATTCTACATACCATAAGGGCACAACTGTCACTATGGAAAAAATTATAAATTCAAAGGATAATGAGAATGTATAGTGTAGAACTGAGCAGAGATGAAATCATCAGCGAAAATGTGGGACTTGTACACGCCTGTGCCCATAAATTTACAGGAAAAGGCATTGAATATGACGATCTTTTTCAGGCGGGCTGTATTGGGCTTATCAAAGCCACCGATGCTTTTGACAACGAAAGAGGAGTGCAGTTTTCAACCTATGCCGTGCCTGTAATTCTAGGTGAAATACGAAGGCTTTTTCGTGATGGAGGAAGTGTAAAAGTCAGCCGCAGCTTAAAAGAGCTTTCCATGAAAGTTACCCGACAGCGTGAATACCTGGAAAAAAAACTAAACCGTGAACCTTCCATAGAAGAACTGGCAAAAATTATGGAAGTTCCCGCCGAAAACATAGTGGAAGCTTTAAATGTATCCATACCTCCCGTTTCCCTAACGGAAAATGACGATGACGGAGGCGGACAAATAGATATTCCGGTGGACTCTCCCGAGGAGGAGATTTCCGGAAAGCTTTCCCTGATGCAGGTTATGGAGATTTTGGATGAAAGGGACCGAAAACTTATTTCACTGCGCTATTATCAAAGATTAACTCAAACTAAAACCGCAGAAATTCTGGGAATGACACAGGTGCAGGTTTCCCGCCGTGAAAAAAAAATCTTGCTTAATTTAAGAAAAGAACTGCTGAAATAATTTTATACCTGTATAAAAATTATAAAGGCTGTCTACCATAATTGATAAACAGCCTTTATAAAGATATTGATTAAAAAGAAAGGATGGCAAATAAAAAATGCTGTGCACTCATACAAACGCACAGCAAATAAAACATAATTATATAATTATGCTGCTCTTGAGTCCGAAGAGTGATTATTCAAATAACAAGCAAATGTATTCTGACTTAAATCTTTAACATATCTTGAGCCTTCCCAAAGTTTTAACTTCAGTGACTGTGAATTTAATCACATCAAAATACAACGATTAATACAGCAGCGGTCCTGTGCGGGATTTTCACCCGACTTCCTGCAACTTTTGATTGCAATATTCACTTGTTGTTATGAGTATAATACTAATTTTTATTAAAGTCAAGGCTTTTTTACAAAAAAACATTTTAATTTAAAATATCGGAGGTATATTATGGAATTATTAAAATTATCGGGAATTGCCCTTGTGGTACTAGGCTTTATCCTTAAATGGGATACCATAGGTACTGTGGTAGCTGCAGGACTTTTAACAGGATTTATCACCACTTTCAGCAGTGATTTAACCTTTGTATCCATACTGGAAATACTGGGGAAATCCTTTGTAAATCAGCGAACTTCCACTCTTTTTGCTATTTCGGTGGGAGTAATAGGTATAAGTGAGCGTTATGGACTGAAAGACAAAGCCAGAGATCTTATTATGAAACTTAAAAATATTACAGTAGGAAAATTTATATCTCTGTGGCTTACCATAAGAACATTTTCAGCGGCTTTTTCTCTCCGTTTAGGTGGTCATGTTCAGTTTATAAGACCACTTATTTTACCTATGGCAGAGGGTGCGGTTTTTTCCAAATACGGTGATGTGGACAAAAAAACCACTGATGAGGTAAAAGCAATTTCCGCAGCAAGCGAAAACTACGGCAATTTTTTTGGACAAAACTGTTTTATGGGCAGTTCGGGAACTTTGCTTATAGCTTCCACAATGGTGGAACAGGGATTTAACATCACTGCTTTGGAAATTTCAGCCGCCTCATGGCCTGTGCTTTTTGCCGCAATTATTTTAGGTACAGTTACATTTTTGCTTTTTGATTTAAAGCTGAAATCAAAATACGGAATTTCAAACAAAGGAGAATAAAATATATGGATCCTAAAGTATATAACCCTATTTTATCCGAAATATTTTTTATAATAATCGGACTGGTTTTCACCTCTACCGCTGCCCGGGTTTTAAAGGATAAAAACTGCAAAAAGCGTTATACAAGCGGTGCATTTTGGCTTATTATATCGGTTTTATTTATTTTTGGTCCCTATATTCCAGATATTTTATCGGGAATTTTAATCATAGCCTGTGCTGTTATAACATCATTTAACGGTTTGGAAAAATCAAAAGGCACTCCTATCTCCTCCGAAGAAACCCGTGCAAATGCTGACAGAATCGGAAATTTAATTTTTATTCCCTCTGTAACATTGGCATTGACTGCGGTTTTAGCAGCAGCAACTAAAATTGTTTCTTCAAATAACGCTATAGGTGTTTCTGCAATTTTTGGATTTATCGCTGTATTCCTCATTACAAAAGCACCTTTAAAATATGCTGTAACCGAATCTGCCAGAATGATTGACACTATGGGTCCCACCTGCCTTCTGCCGCAAACTTTGGGTGCTTTGGGTGCTCTTTTTACAGCTTGTGGCGTCGGAGAAGTGGTTGCAAGCCTGGTAAGCGGTATCATTCCTGACGGAAACAGACTTATAGCTGTGGCTGTTTATTGCATAGGTATGGCACTTTTTACTGCAATAATGGGAAATGCCTTTGCTGCTTTCTCAGTTATGACTGTGGGTATCGGCATACCTTTTCTTATAAATAACGGTGCAAGTCCGGTTATAGTTGGTGCTTTGGGTATGACAGCAGGCTTTTGCGGAACTTTGGTAACACCTATGGCAGCAAATTTCAACATTATGCCGGCAGCCCTTTTGGAAACACAGGATAAATATTCCATTATAAAAACTCAAGCTCCTTTTGCTCTTATAATGCTTGTTTTCCATATTGTTTTAATGTATTTTTGGGCATTTTAACAACACAGCCGGTTACAGTTTTTAAATTTAAACTAAATTATATACCCATAATTTTATTTTGTATAAATCGAAACCACGGTTAATCCGTGGTTTTTTTAATATTTTAAAAAACGGATGAAATTTTCCATTTATTTTGATATAATAATACAT
>JAHHUA010000062.1 GCA_020024235.1 Oscillospiraceae bacterium | reverse complement strand
GATTAATATATTGTATTCATTTTGATGTTTACCAAAAAACTCAAATCCGTAATTTTTTTCGTTGTTTAAAGTAACCGTTAAACAAGCGCTAAGACCATAGGTTTTGCTTGGCTTAAAAAATTTAATTTTTTCTATATCATAAATAGGCAGTATAGAAAAGTCGGATCCGCTTCTGTACACAATATACTCAGAAAGAAGATGAACTTCGCCTTTAAAAAGTTTGCATATTGTATGTTTATTATAAAACTCATCAGATATTTCTTTCTGAATTTTGGGATTGAGTAAATCAAAGTTATCTTTAAATTTTTTTATCTTATATACAAATGTAAAAACAAAATAAACAACAGAAGCTGCTGTAATACCAATCATAAGGTAAACAAATTTATTAAATCCTGCCCACCAAACCAAATACCCAATACATACTATATACAGTAAAATTGTCTTTCCTATTTGTTTAAAAGCTTTTGAGGCAAATTCTTTTATAATAATTTGTGCTTTATTAATTTCCAAACAATATTCCTCCTGTATATTAAAATAAACGGCACTTGCGAAAGTCGTAAGCGCCGTTTATATTTATATGTAAATTAAATTACGCTCTGATAAATTCAGAAAATGCTCTGTATGTTTCGTAAACGTCGAATTTAGCTACAACTTCCATTGGAGCGTGCATTGCGAGAACCGGAACACCCAAGTCAACTGTGTCAACACAAAGTTCACCTATATATCTTGCAACTGTACCGCCGCCGCCTTGGTCAACCTTACCCAGTTCACCTGTCTGCCATACTACATTAGCTTTATCCATGTAGTTTCTGCAGAACTGCATATATTCAGCAGAAGAGTCATTTGTACCGCTCTTGCCGCCTGAACCTGTATATTTAATGAGAACTACACCCTTGTTGAGGTAAGAAACATTGTTAGCTTCGGAAACTTCAGGGAATGTTGGGTCAAATGCTGCAGAAACGTCAGCAGAAAGACACTTGGAATTTTGAAGAACTGTTCTGCCTTCAATTCCGTGGGGCTTAGCCAAATCTTCTACAAAGTATTGGAGGTATCTTGCCTGCAAACCTGTAGCACCTGTTGAACCGATTTCTTCCTTATCAGCAAGGATATTGATCCATGTGTATTCAGGAACTTCGTTTTCCTTGTCAAGACAAGCCATAATAGATGTGTAAGCACAAACTCTGTCATCATGACCGTATGCACCGATAAGACTTCTGTCAAAACCGATATCTCTTGCATTGCTTGCAGGAACCATAGAAAGTTCAGCAGAGAGGAAATCTCCTTCTACAATGCCATACTTTTTATTGAGGATGCTGAGAATGTTAAGCTTAACTTTTTCGCTTGCTTTGTCATCCATAAACGGACGGGTACCAACCAATACATTAAGTTCTTCACCTTTAAAGCCGCCTCCCAAAGTTCTTTGGTTTTGGTCTTTAGCAAGGTGAGGAAGAAGGTCTGAAATGAAGAAAATAGGTTCATCATCGTTATCACCGATTCTAACCTTAATTGTTTCGCCGTTCTTCTTAACAATTACACCGTGAAGTGCAAGAGGAAGTGTAGGCCACTGATACTTTCTGATACCGCCGTAGTAATGTGTCTTGAACAAAGCGATATCACTGCTTTCGTAAAGTGGGCTTGGTTTTAAGTCAAGACGAGGAGAGTCAATGTGGCTGGCAAGAATTCTTGTGCCTTCGTTAAGAGGTTTTTTACCAACAATAGAGAATACCAAAGCTTTGCCACGGTTATTCATATAAACCTTAGCGCCTGCTTCATATTTCTTGCTGGGATCAAATTCAACGAATCCTCTTTCTTTAAGCATAGCTATTGTTGTATCAACAGCTTCTCTTTCTGTTTTGGAAGAATCCAAAAATTTCTTGTAGTCTTCACAGAATTCATCTGCCTTAGCAGCTTCTTCTTCTGAAAGAATTTCAGAGGCATGTTTGCGTTTAAGCATCAATTCTTCTGCCAATTGTTGTCCTTTTGTTTTTTCCATTGTAAATATCCTCCCTTATAAATTATTTTTATATAGTAATCGGCAAATACCGACTGCTTACTTTATATTATACAAGCTTTGATACTTAATAGTCAACTCTTTTATTTTTTTAACATAAGCTTTTGTTTCCCCAAAGGGAATTTCTTTAAGTTTTCTTCCGTTTTCGGTGTTTTCCGAATATTCGTCATTTTTGAGCCAGCTTATGACATTTCCTCTGCCTGCATTGTATGCACAAAGAGCCAAATCCACATCTTCAAATTCATCAATGTGATGTTTAAGCAGATATGCTCCGTAATCCACGGAGATTTCGGGATTTTTTACATCTTCAAATGATAAATCCCTTTCTTCTGATTTACGCCATTTTATCCAATCAAAGGTTTCCTCATTAATTTGAGTAAGTCCCACAGCACCTGCATAGGATTCAGCCTCAGGGTCAAATCTGCTTTCGGTATAAATAAGTGCAAAAAGCAAAGAAGGTGAAATATCATATTTTTCGGCTGTATTTTTTATTATTTCCTCATATTTTATAGGCAATGTTTCTTTTACAATTGATTTTTCCTTTTGTATTATGCTGACTGCCAAAAGCATACCGCAGGTTGTTAAAAAAATTGCCAATATTACTGATAATAATTTTTTCATAATCCTCTTTCTATTCTGTCAAGAACTTCAAAAGTTTTAATTTTAAGCTCGTCTATATCGCCGTCATTGATTATAACATAGTTTGCACGCTTTGTATAGAATTCTTCAGAATGTTGTGCGTTAATTCTAAGTCTGGCCTGTTTATCGGAGAGCCTATCTCGTAAAAGTATGCGGTTTAATCTGTCTTTTTCCGAGGCTGTCACCGTTAAAACACCGCTGCACATTTTATCACATCCGCTTTCAAACAATGTAGGAGCATCTAAAATAACCAAAGATTCATTTTTTCCCGTTTCCTCAGATATAATTCTGCTGATTTCGGCTCTTATATGAGGAAATGTTATTTTGTTGAGCTGTTTTAATTTGTTTTTATCCGCAAAAACAATATCAGCAAGCTTTTGTCTGTTTAATGTGCCGTCATGATTTAATATGGAAACAGAAAAACTAAGTGCCAAATCCATAAGACATTTTTCACTGCCTGATATTACATTTCTTGCTACTTTATCAGCATCTATAACAGGAAAACCTCTTTGTGACAAAATATCTCTGACAGTTGATTTTCCTGCTCCTGTGGGGCCTGTAAGTCCAAGCACGAATGTTCCCATATTTTATCACTCCAAATCAATAATCTGAAAAGCCGCTGCTCTTATAAGTCTGTTGTAAACCGCCAAGCCTATACCATCAGTGTCAGGGCACCTGGCGTATACTGTTTCTGCACCCATTTTGTCCAGTTTGCGAAGAGCACTGAAAAGCTTGTGAGCCTGTAAATCTCCGCCATGGTTTTCTCCGTATTCAAAACAGGGAATTGAAAGCTTTTCACCTTCACCGTCAAAAACCAGTCCGTAAACACCATTTTTATTTATATTTTCCACATAGTCTTTGTATTTTTCAAAGCTGCCTTTTACCACAAAAACATCTGCATTTGGTGAATAATGCTTGTATTTAAGTCCCGGTGAAAGTGTTTTTTCATTGCCGGGAAGTTCTTTTAAAACAGCTTCAGCTATTTTTATTTCCCCGATAACTTCCCTGATTTGAGCAGGTGTAACTGCACCCGGTCGTAAAAGTACAGGTATATCCTCCAAAAAACTTATTACTGTAGATTCCAAACCCACTTTACAGGAGCCTCCGTCCACAATGGCATCAACTCTGCCGTTCATATCATCAAAGCAGTGGCTGAATTTTGTGGGGCTTGGTTTTCCCGATAAATTAGCTGACGGAGCCGTCAAAGCTGTTTTGCAGGTTTTTATAAGTTCTGCGGTAAAGGGATGGGCTGGCATACGCACTGCAACGCTTTCCAGTCCACCTGTGGAAATATGGGGCACATGGTCTTTTTTAGGCAAAATTACCGTCAAAGGCCCGGGCCAAAATTTCTCTGTAAGTTTTTTTGCTTTTTCTGGGATTTTTGCTGCAATATCATTTAACATTTCATAATCCGATATGTGAAAAATCAGAGGATTATCGGCAGGTCTTCCCTTAGCTTTAAAAATTTCAGCTACAGCTTTTTCATTCATTCCGTCAGCCGCCAAACCGTAAACTGTTTCGGTGGGAACCACAGCAATTCCGCCGTTTTTAATTATTTGTGAAACTTCTTTTACAGCTGTATCAAATTTATTTTTATTTTCTATATTATATACTTTTGTATTCAAGCCAATTCATCTCCTGAAAAACTGAAGAAATGAATTATTCTTCTTCATTACCCTTTAATTTTTCGGCTTGGTCAAAGGTGATGAGAGCATCTATAAGTTCATCTAAAGAGCCGTTCATAACCTGTTCCAATTTGTAAAGTGTAAGTCCGATTCTGTGGTCGGTAACTCTGCCCTGTGGATAGTTATAGGTTCGTATTCTTTCGGAGCGATCCCCTGTACCTACCTGTAGCTTTCTTTGGGAGGCAATTTTTTCGTTTTGTTCACTCATCATTCTGTCATAAATTCTGGAACGGAGAATTTTCATAGCCTTGTCTTTGTTTTTATACTGGCTTCTTTCATCCTGACATTCTACGATTGTACCTGTGGGAATATGTGTAATTCTTACTGCGGATTCTGTTTTATTAACATGCTGGCCACCGGCACCGCTGGCTCTGTACACATCAATCTGCAAATCACCGGGATCAATTTGAACTTCAACTTCTTCAGCTTCCGGAAGTACGGCTACCGTAACTGTTGAAGTATGAATTCTGCCTTGTGTTTCTGTTTCGGGAACACGCTGAACACGATGAACACCGCTTTCAAATTTAAGCTTTGAATAAACACCATCGCCATCCAAAGAGAAAGAAATTTCCTTAAATCCGCCAAGCTCTGTTGGGTTAGCAGAGAGGACTTCGGATTTCCAGCCCATACTTTCAGCATACATGGTGTACATTCTGTAAAGGGAGTTTGCGAACAAAGCAGCTTCATCTCCGCCGGCTCCTCCCCGTATTTCTATGATAACACTCTTGTCATCATTTTCATCTTTAGGCAGAAGAAGGATTTTAAGTTCTTCGGCGCATTTTTCCATTATCTCCTGATTTTCCTTATAATCCATTTCAACCATTTCTTTAAAGTCTTTTTCAAGACCGCCTTCGTCCAGCATTTCACGGGCTTCGTCCACAGATTTTTTTGCTTTTGTGTATTCTCTGAACTTTTCAACAACAGGAGTTAAATTTTTATGCTCCTTCATTATCTTTTTGTATTTTTCCGTATCGTTTACAATATACGGATCCATTAAGCTTTCGTTAATTTCTTCGTATCTTGCTTCAACTTCTTTTAATTTTTCAAACATTTTCATTCCTCCGAAAAAACGCCCAATTAATTATTTTCCGATTGGGCATTTCTGATTATAGTTTTAATATTCTTTTCTATTTTATTTCGCGGGACGAGCATTTCTCTGGCACAGCCAAGACAGCGCAAACGAAAATCCATTCCTGATCTTAAAACCAAAAATCTGTTTTCTCCGCAGGGATGTTTCTTCTTCATCACCAAAATATCTCCGATTTTTACATCCACATAAACTCCCCCATAGCATAAATCTTCATATTATTATATCAGAAAGTCATGCTATTAATCAATGATTTTTTTTAAATAATTAAACTATTTTCTATTTTTCTCACAAAATATGAATGATTCCAAAATTTCTTAAATATACTTTCCATAAGCACCTGCACAAATTCTTAAACATAAAAAGGGAGGCATTTTAAAAATGACAAAGTTTAAACCCGAGGGCTGCCTTATAAACACAGCAGAAAACCGTGAATATCTTCAAAACATCGGTACTTTGAAAGAAGCCAGCCGAAAGGAAGTTATTTTAGAAGCAAAAGCAACTGTCTGCACAGGAAGCCATGATTTAATAGTGGATTTAGGGTTTTCCAAAGGAATAATTCCCCGAGAGGAAGGAGCTTTGGGAATAACTGAAGGCACTGCCCGCGATATAGCTCTTATTTCAAAGGTAAATAAACCTGTTTCATTTGTTGTAACAGATTTTAAAATTGATGAAAACGGAAATGTAATACCGGTTTTATCAAGAAGACTGGCTCAGCAAAAATGTGTAGAAGAATACATTTCCCGTATTGAAAGCGGAGATATTATTGATGCTCTTATCACACATTTGGAACCTTTTGGTGCATTTGTGGATATAGGCTGCGGTATTCCATCTCTGCTGCCCATAGACGCCATTTCAATTTCACGAATTTCCCACCCTGCCGACAGATTTTCTGTAGGTGATTTTATAAAGGTAATTGTAAAGGGTCATGAATCTGACAGCCGAATAACTTTGAGCCATAAGGAACTTTTGGGCACATGGGAAGAAAATGCCTCACTCTTCTCTATAGGAGAAACAGTTGGAGGCATTGTGCGTTCTGTGGAAAGCTATGGCATTTTTGTGGAGCTCACACCCAATTTGGCAGGCCTTGCAGAACCTAAAGAAGGGGTTTATCCAGGTCAGCAAGCCGGTGTCTACATAAAAAACATAATTCCTGACAAAATGAAGGTAAAGCTTATTGTGGTGGACTCTTTTGACAATCCCCGTCCACCTGAAAATCTAAAATACTTTTACAACGAAAATCACATCAAACACTGGCAGTATTCACCCGAATTTTGTGAGAAAAACATCAGCTCCGATTTTTAGATTTTATAAAAACCCCGACTGTCCCATTGATACAAAATCATACCCCAGTTCATTGTCAGATGCACTGAATATAAGATGATCCACCAAATACACCGAAAGCTTTTTTAAAATATCCCTAAGCTCCAGTGTAGTGGTAATATCCGCCTTTGATGGAATTGCAAAACCTCTGGGATGATTATGTGATACCACAACCTGTACAGCTCCTGTTCTAAGAGCTATTTCAGCAATTTTTCTGGGGTTTACAGATGTTGAATTTACTGTACCTTCGGAAACTTTTTCACAGCTTATTAAATGACCGTTGCTGTCTAAACATATTAAATATACTATTTCGTCTGTCTGACCTATATATTTAGGGCCGAGGAATTTTCCCATTTTTTCTGTTGAACTTAAATCAGTTAGATTTTTTACCTTATCTGTTCTGTAGTATCTGAACATATTGAGAACCAGCTTTAAAAGTATTGCACTTTTTTCTCCCACACCCTCTACTTTCATAAGTTCGTCCTCGGACGCTTCCAGTACAGCACTGAAAGAACCGAATCTTTCTATCAAAGCCTTGGCTACAGGTTTGGTATCTGCTCTGGGTATACTGTAGAAAAGCAAAAGTTCCAGCACCTCATACGGCTTAAAAGACTCTAGCTGATTATCTGCAATATATCTTTCACGAAGTCTTTGTCTGTGTCCTTTTGTCTCATCTCCAGCCATTTTTTCTTCCATCTCCTTAAACTAAATTATGTATTTTTATTATGCAATATTTTCTTTTTATAGTCAAGCACAGCTCTAATAAATCTTTATCTATTGCAAAAAATATTTTTTCAGACTATAATTATTATAATATTTTAATGAAAGTGAGATTTAATTTAATATGAAAATAACAGGCTGTATATTTGACCTTGACGGAACTCTGCTTGACACAATGAAACTTTGGTCAAAGGTGGGACATGATTATATTGTTTCCATGGGTAAAAACCCACATGATGACTTAGACAAAAAACTTCGTGAAATGAGTATGCAGCAAGCTTCCGCTTATTTTATAGAAGATTACGGCATAGTAAAATCCCCGGAAGAAATAGCTCAGGGAATAAATGATATAATGGAAGACAACTATAAATATCGTGCTTTTCCCAAAGAAGGTGTTTTGGATTTTCTGGAAGAAATGATGAAAAAGGGCGTTAAAATGTGTATAGCCTCCGCTACAGACACTTATTTAATTGAATATGCTTTAAAAGCCAACAACATGGAAAAATACTTTGGGAAAATTTTTTCCTGTATCGATGTGGGCAGTGGAAAAGACAAACCCCATATTTACAATGAGGCTCTTAAATTTTTGGGTACAGACAAAGAAACTACCTATGTTTTTGAGGACGCTTTGTATGCCGTAAACACCCTTAAAGACAATGATTTCAATGTGGTGGGAATAGCCGATAAATTCTCCGACGACCACAGGGAATTTATTAAAAACAAAGCAGATATTTTTGTAAATTCATTCTGTGAATTAAAGGATATTTTTTAAGGTTTTACACTATGAAAGAATTTATCATAAAAGAAAATGATGCCAATCAGAGAATGGATAAGTTTATCGGCAAATCCGTACCCAATCTTCCTAAATCCATGATGTACAAATACATTCGCACAAAACGCATTAAATTAAACGGGAAAAAATGCGAAATTTCCACACAACTGTCTGTGGGAGATATAGTTGAAATGTATATAAACGACGAATTTTTCCCTGAAGCTTTGGAAAAATATGAGTTTTTACAAGCTAAAAATGATATTGAAATTATTTATGAAGATGAAAACATCATGCTTTTAAACAAACCTCAGGGTCTAGTTGTACATGAGGACAACGAACACACCACCGATACCCTTATAAACCGTATTCTCCGTTACCTGTATGAAAAAGGGGAATATAATCCCGACAGAGAGCTTAGTTTTACCCCATCTCTCTGTAACAGAATTGACAGAAATACCTGCGGCTTTGTAATTTTAGCTAAAAATGCTCAAGCACTTCGTGAAATGAATGAAATTGTCAAAGAACGAATGGTTACAAAAAAATATCTCTGCATTGTTCATGGAATTCCTAAAAACAAATCCGATACCCTAAAAGCTTTTCTCTATAAGGACAGCGCTAAAAACACTGTAACAATTACAAAAAAACCAAACAGTGAAACCAAAACAGTTATTACCAAATACACAGTGATAAAGTCAAAAGGTGATTTTTCACTTTTGGAAGTAGAGCTTATTACAGGAAGAACACATCAAATACGAGCTCATATGGCATTTATCGGTCATCCTCTTGTTGGCGATACCAAATACGGATTTAACCGTGACAACAAAGGCACAGGGTTTAAATATCAGGCACTCTGTGCTTATAAGCTCAGCTTTGAACCTGATGAAAGTATTAAACTTCTCTCCTATCTTAAAGGG
>JAHHUA010000061.1 GCA_020024235.1 Oscillospiraceae bacterium | reverse complement strand
ATATCAATATTTTTTACAAAAAAATGTTGAAAATTAAAAATAAGGTTATATTATTTATAAATAAATCATAAATTTACTACTGATAAATTGAAAGTGGTGGTAAATTGAGAAAAAATTCATTTATAAAAAACGGATTTTTGCTGACAGTTATAAATATGATAGCTCAGCTTATACAACTGTATTTGGAAATATGGTATTCCAAAATATTAGGTAGTCAGGGTATAGGACTTTTTCAGTTGATGATGAGTATATACGGCTTGGCAATGACTTTGGCAATGGGAGGGTATTCCATTGCTGTTACCAGATTAACCAGTAAAAATATAGAACTTAAAGGAGTAAAATCAGCCAGAAACTCCGTAAAAAAAACTATGTTGGCTGCTTTAATAACATCAGGATTTACCAGTGTATTGCTTTGTACATTTTCGGAATATATCTGTTTAAATCATATAAAAAGCTCTTATATGATTTTGCCCATGCAGGTTTTAGCGTTAGCATTGCCGCCTATGGCTTTATCAGTTTGTATAGATGCTTATTTTATCACTGTTGGAAAAATAAAAACAATAGGTATAATAACTTTATTTTCCAGGTTTGTAAATGTTTTTTTTGCCTATAAATTAATAAATATGATGTCATATACATTTACAGCTAAATGCACAGCTATTACATTTTCTTCCTTGATTACAGAAATTCTCTCTCTTTTGCTGAGTTTGATTTTCTTTTGTTTTTATGATAAAACCGAGGAAAATCCTTATCATACACCATTTAAAGAGGTATTTTCCATTTCCATGCCAATATGTGCAGGAGCAGCTTTGAGAAGCTTTTTAAATATGCTGCAAAATATGCTGATACCATGGGGATTTATAAAATACGGGCTTTCCGAAACAGAAGCCATGATAAATTACGGAATTATCAAAGGAATGGCAATACCTGTTATAGTTTTCCCTGCATCACTTATGTCCTCATTTTTGGCATTGCTTATTCCGGAAATATCAAAAGCTTATGAAACAGGGGACAAGGCAAAAATAAGCCGAGCAGTAATTAAATCATCTTCAGTTACTATAATTTTTTCTATAGCAGTTACAGGTATATATATTTTTTACGGTGAAGAAATAGGCAGATTAATTTATGGTAATTATTCCGCAGGAAAATACATAAAAATTTTAGCACCCCTTACTACATTTATGTTTCTTGATGATGTAGTGGATAGTGCATTAAAAGGTATGAACGAACAATTATACTCACTTAAAGTCAATGTAATAGAATCAACAGTTAGAGTAATTTTACTTTTCATTTTACTTCCTCATACAGCTGTAACAGGGTATGTATTTGTAATTTTCTTTGGAAATATTTTAAATTTTGTTATGAGTTACTGCCGTTTATCTCAGATTGCCGATGTGTATATTGATATTAAAAATTGGCTTATTAAACCTATTTTAATAATAACATTTTGTGGTTATATTTCAAAAATTATTATACCTTTTAAAACTTGTGGCTTAGGTTTGCTGGTATTTACCATAATATCTGTCATGGCAGTATATATTTTGCTTTGTGTAAAAACAGGCTGCTTTAAAAATACAGGTGTAAAAAATTAAGCACCGCAATTTTGCGGTGCTTAAAAAGAGTTTGATTAATATTTTGAATCGTTGTCATTAAAGGTGTTGTAGTGGTTAAGTTCTCCGCCTAAGTCATCTGGTTCTTCTATATTTTCATTATTTACAGAAGGCTGAATATCCGGTGTCAAAAAGCTGTATGAATCATCAACGGAGCTGTCTGCCGAATAATGAGAAGAATTATAAGATGAACTGTCGCTTGTATAAGATGATGGGTTATTATCATAATTTAATGAGCTGTTTTTATTATCTGCTTGTTTATTTGGCTTTGTTTCGTCTTGCAGTTTAAAACGGGTAAGCAGTGAATTAAGCATGAGAGCCTGAGATGTAAGTTCCTGTGCGGCAGCAGCACTTTCTTCTGCGGTAGCAGAATTAGTTTGAACAACTGCGGAAATTTGGTCAACACCAACTGTGACTTGTTCAGCAGCTTCGGATTGTTCTTTAGATGCATGGGCAATAAGATCTACAATTTCAGATACATCGGATACTTCATCGGCAACTTCTTTAAGATAAGTTGCGGTTTCACTGGTAATGGCAGCACCGTTTTTAATTGCATTAACTGTATCCTCAATGAGAACAGTGGTATTTTTAGATGCTTCATCACTCTTTTGAGCCAGATTTCTTACTTCATCTGCAACAACTGCAAATCCCTTGCCGGCTTCACCTGCTCGGGCAGCTTCAACAGCGGCATTAAGAGCAAGAATATTGGTTTGGAATGCAATGTTATTAATTGTTTTAACAATTTTTCCTATTTCGCTGGATTTTTCTGTAATTTCTTTCATTGCATCAGTAAGTTCATTCATCTTTTGATTGCTTAATGATACAATCTCACCGGCTTTTTCGGTAAGTTCGTTTGCCTCTCCGGCTTTTTGAGCATTTTGAACAATTTTATCTGTAATTTCCTGCATAGTAGCAGAGAGTTCTTCAATGGAAGAAGCCTGCTCTGTTGCACCTTGAGAAAGTGCCTGAGCACCTGCAGAAACTTGGTCGGATCCAGTTTTAACTTGGTCTGAAGCAATTCCGATATCTGTGAGGGTTTTGGAGAAATAATCTATTATTCCGCGCATAGATACAATGATTTGACTGAAATCTCCCACATATTTTTCCGGACACGAAGATTTAACTGTAAAGTCACCTTCTGAAAGTTTTTGCGTAATATTATTAATATCATAAATAATATTTTTAAGTCCTGAAGCCATGTAATTAAATCCTTCAGCCATAACACCAAATTCATCTTTGGATTTTACCTCAATGTTGATATTTAAATCACCTTTGTTGATTTGTTCAATGGCATTAGTTGCATTGTTTAGAGGTCTTAACATTTTTTTAACTGTTGAAGAAATAAGGAAAATAAGTGCTATAAGTGAAATTAATGACAAAATAATTGTTGTAATTATTATACCGTTTATATATTTGTTAAAGTCTTTTGTTGTAACTGAAGTTTGAATCCACCATACATTTTTTTCATTAATAGGTATAGGAATAAAAAATCTGTCTCTTTTACTACTTCCGGATCCAGTGGTGCATTTGAAAGGTTTGTTGTCTTTAAAACCATTTTGTATTTTTTCACTATCTTTTTTGCTTGCAACATCATAAAAAACTTTTCCTATTAGTTTTCCGTTGTTTTCATTTTCAAACATAAAAATGCCATCTTGGTTGAAAATAGCAGTTTTCATTGTTTTAAAGTTGGGGTCGCTTTTGTTAAGGCTGTCAAACAAAGTCGGAACAATGTCAAGACAAACTACACCACAGAAATTTCCTTTGCTGAAAAGCGGATAGGAAACAGTGAAACATGGATTACTTGTTATTGAATCTGTATAAATATCTGTAACATAATTCATTTTTGTTTCCGCACATTGTTTATAGTATACTTTTTCTGCAAATGTATTATGGTCAATTATTTGAGCTTCATGTTTTATAGCATCTTGTTTTGATATATATAAGTCGTAATTTTTTATTTTTGTGATGAACGCATCCTCTTCCATAATAAGAGCTGCACCCATAATATTTTCATTATTTGCCACAATACCCCAAAGATTATTCAGAATAGCTATTTCAGCTTCAGATTCCATTTGGGTCAGTTCTTTTTTCTTATATATTTTGCTTAAATATTTTGCTCCTGAAAAATTAGAAGTTGAATTGACTACGTTATTATCCTTGTAATCAATGCTTCCCTGTACATTTCTCTGAATAGTGTCACATACAGTCATAATTTGCTGAACTTCCTGTACATATGTTTTTGTAAGATTGATAAACTCTCTGTTTGTTGCACCGGTAAAGGCATTTGCTGACATAAATACCGTAACTAAAAGTAAAAGTGTAAAAACAACTGCAATAGCAATACCGGATATGATTGAAAGTTTTGAAGAGACATTTCTGTCTTTAAGTTCTGTTTTATTTACTTTCATTGATCTTTCTCCCTCTTTTTATAATATTTAGTTGATAATGGATAAAAATGAAAAATATGTACATTTATTTACCATATATCTTATTATTATAAATCATATCAAAAATTTATAATAAAATCAACAGTATTTAAACTAAAAGTTAAAATAATTTAAATTTTTTTGAAGGAGGAAGTGATATTTTGACATATACGCAAAAAAAATCAAAAAGAGTGAGAAAAAAGAATCTTTTATATGCTATCATTTATACTTTAATATTTATTATTATAATAGTGGCTGTGGATTATAAAATAAGACCTATTATAAAAACAATGTCTGCATATCAGGCGAAAGTTTACTCAAATAAAATTATAAATGATGCTATTTATGAGGAATTGGGAAAAGAAAACATTGTTTACAGCAATATTGTAAATATAGCCTATGATGACAAAGGTCAGGTTTCATCTTTGCAAACTGATATAATCACTTTAAACAAAATCAGAAGCCGTGTGGTAAAATCTGTAATAAACAGCTTAAAAGAAATAGACAATCAGGAAATCCGCATACCAATAGGTACATTAACAGGGGTACAGTTTTTATCAGGTCGTGGTCACAAAGTGCTTTTTAAAATTATTCCCACAGGTTATGTTGAAACTTCGCTGGTAAACAAATTTGATTCTGCCGGCATAAACCAAACTAGACATCAAATTATGCTTAATCTTAAAATGACCATTACTGCCATTATCCCCGGATACAGCACCACTACTGACATTACATCAAATGTTTGCCTTGCCGAAACTGTTATTGTGGGCATTGTTCCCGATGCCTTTACAGAGGTAACGGATGGTGATAATTTAGCAGATAAAATCTTTAACTACGGAGCTGACAGACAGTAGTACAATATATAAACTGTAATAATAATTAAAATATCCCCCAAATTCTTATATAAAAAATACTGCTGACTTAAAATTTATAGTCAGCAGTATTTTTTATATTAACGGAAAATATCAGTTATTTTTTGTTTTTAATATAAGACTGCGCCGCAGCCAATCTTGCAATCGGAACTCTGAATGGGGAACAGCTTACAAAATCAACACCTATGCTGTCAAAAAATTCGATGGATTCAGGGTTTCCTCCATGTTCACCACATACACCCATACTGATTTCTTTTTTGGATTTAGCGCCTTTAACAGCCAATTCCACCAATTTACCCACTGCTTTTCTGTCTACAACTGCAAAGGGGTTATCAGAAAGAAGTTTTTCATTGGTGTAATAAGCCAGAAATGTGCCTTCTGCATCATCACGGCTGAAACCAAAAGTGGTTTGTGTAAGGTCGTTGGTACCAAATGTAAAGAATTCAGCTTCTTCGGCAATTTCATCGGCAAGCAGGCAGGCTCTTGGAAGTTCAAGCATGGAACCTATTATACATGGTACATCAATACCGGTTTCACGGCGTACATCTTCAGCTACAGCCAAAGCGTTTTTCTTTAGGTATGAAAGTTCGGAAATATCCA
Organism: Oscillospiraceae bacterium; assembly: GCA_020024235.1. Classification (GTDB taxonomy): domain Bacteria; phylum Bacillota; class Clostridia; order Oscillospirales; family Ruminococcaceae; genus JAHHUA01. The sequence goes on along the minus strand of JAHHUA010000061.1, from coordinate 3,933 downwards.
TAACAAGGGGTATTTCTATTTCAGGTATTGGGTGAAGTCCCTCTTTCATAAGTCTTACTGTGGCATTGAGAATGGCTCTTACCTGCATATTGTAAATTTCGGGGAATTTAACACCCAAACGACATCCGCGAAGTCCCATCATAGGGTTGGATTCGTGGAGAGATCTAACCTTGGCAAGAAGTGTTTCTGTTTCTTCAATCTTTTTAGGGTCGCCGTTGGTAATTTTAAGAGTGTTAAGGTTTATGGATACTTCTTCCAAATCGGGGAGGAATTCATGGAGCGGTGGGTCAAGCAGTCTGATTGTAGTTTCACAGCCGTCCATTGCTTTCAAAATTCCGTAGAAGTCATCTTCCTGGAATACCAAAAGTTTGGCAAGTTCTGCTTCTCTTTCTTCCAATGTATCGGACATAATCATCTTTTGAATGATAGGAAGTCTGTCAGATGCCATAAACATATGTTCGGTACGGCAAAGACCGATACCTGTTGCACCGAATTTTCTTGATTTTTCAGCATCAGCAGGGGTATCTGCATTGGCTTTAACTTTAATTCTTGCAATTTCATCTGCCCAGTCAAGGAAAGTCTTAAAATCGTCGCTGAGCACAGGGTCAATCATGTTGACTTCACCCAATATTACACGGCCGGTAGAACCATCAATGGAAATAACATCGTTTTCACCCATAGTGTGTCCGCCCAAAGTAATCTTTTTATTGGCAGCATCTATTTTAAGAGATTCACATCCGCATACACAGCATCTTCCCATACCTCTTGCAACAACAGCAGCATGGCTGGTCATACCGCCGCGGCTGGTGAGTACACCTTGGGAAGCAATAACACCTTGAATGTCATCAGGGGTTGTTTCAGTTCTTACTAAGATAACTTTTTCGCCGTTTTCAGCTCTTACATGAGCCTCATAAGCATCAAAAGCAATTTTTCCGCAGGCAGCACCGGGAGAAGCAGGAAGACCTTTTCCGATAACTTCCATTTCTTTGCTTTCATCAATATGTCTGTGGAGGAGCTGGTCAAGAGAAGCAGGGTCAACTCTCATTATAGCGTCTTCTTTGGTAATAATGCCTTCATTTACCATATCAACTGCAATTTTAACAGCAGCAGCGGCAGTTCTCTTACCTGTTCTTGTTTGAAGCATAAAGAGCTTTCCTGACTGAATTGTAAATTCAATATCCTGAACATCTTTATAATGGTTTTCTAAAATTTGACATACATCTTTAAATTGTTTATATATTTTGGGAGCATCTTTTTCCAAATGAGAAATAGGGTTTGGAGTTCTGATACCTGCAACAACATCTTCGCCCTGTGCATTCATCAGGTATTCACCATAAAGGTGCTTGTCGCCGTTAGCGGGGTTTCTTGTAAATGCAACTCCTGTACCGGAATCATCGCCCATGTTTCCAAATACCATACACTGTACATTTACTGCTGTTCCAATTTCTTCGGAAATTTTATTCATTTTTCTGTAAACATCAGCTCTTGGATTGTACCAGGAGGAGAATACAGCTTCTACAGCTTTCATAAGCTGAATTTTTGGGTCAGAGGGGAATTGTTCACCCTTTTCTCTCAAAACAATTTGCTTATATTCTTCAATAAGACTTCTCAAGGACTCTTCATTTAAGTCCTTATCTATGGTTACACCCTGACGCTGTTTAACACTTTCGATAGCCAGTTCAAAATTATAATGTTCAACACCCATAACAACATCGCCGAACATTTGAATAAATCTTCTGTAGCTGTCCAAAGCAAATCTGGGATTTCCGGTAGCTTTGATAAGACCTTCCACTGTTTCGTCATTAAGACCCAGATTGAGGATAGTATCCATCATACCCGGCATGGAAATAGGAGCACCTGAACGAACAGAAACCAAAAGAGGATTATTTTTATCACCAAATTTTCTGCCCATTTTTTCTTCAACTTTTGCAAGATTATCCCAAATTTGTTTTTCCATTTCATCGGAAAGAACTTTTCCGGCTTTGAAGTAATCTCTGCAAGCCTCTGTTGTAATTGTAAAACCGTAAGGAACAGGGAGATTTATATTTGTCATTTCAGCAAGGTTAGCTCCCTTACCACCCAAAAGCATTTTCATGCTGCCGTTGCCTTCACTGAAAAGGTATGTATATTTCTTATCCAATTTAGACCAACTCTCTTTCTTGTTTTAAAATTAAATTATCAAATTATCTTAAAATTTGACTTTTTTGAATAATTTCCATGATTTTACCTGATGTTTCTTCAATGGCTTTGTTAGAAACATCTATAATCGGGCAGCCTATTTTTTTCATGATTTTTTCTGCAAATTCCGCTTCCTTGAGTATTCTGTCCATGGTAGCATAATTTGCGTCAGAACTTACACCCAATTCACGAAGACGGTTTTTTCTTATTGTCTGTAGTGTTTCGGGTTTTATGGTAAGACCGATTACTTTAAATCTTGGAAGTTTATATATGTCTTCGGGAGGATCTACATCCATTACCAATGGAATATTGGCGGCTTTTATGGACTGATAGGCAAGATACATGCAAATAGGTGTTTTGGAAGTTCTTGAAATACCGATTAATACAATATCAGCTTCAAAAATACCGCTGCTGTCTTTGCCATCATCATATTTTGTAGCAAATTCGATAGCTTCCACACGCTTGTTATAAGACATATCCATAAGGTGAGATATGCCGGGTTTCATAGCAGGTTCCAAGTGGAAATTGTCTTTTACCTTCTTTATATAAGGGCTAAGTGCGTCTAAAGCACAGATATTAAGGCTTTGAGTATATCTAGCTGTAAAATCGCAAAGTTTCGGTGAAACCAATGTGTAAATTATGAGTTTCATGGGGTCCTGTTCTTCATACAGCATATCAATATTATATTTAATGGTTTGTTCATTGCTTATGAACGGGAAGCGTTTCATTTCCAAATTGGGAAAACTGAACTGACTTATTACGGAACGGGCCAAAGTTATTCCGGTTTCTCCTATTGAATCAGACAATACATATACTATCATGTGTTCTCTCCTATTCGCCCAGGCTTACCAAGGCTTTTACTATTGTAGTTTTGGTAATTCTTCCGATTACTTTAAGTATATGTTTTCCGTTATTTTCATCTCTTTCCACTACGGGAAGGGAATCTATTTCATGCATTTTCATAAGCTTTGCAGCATGAAAAAGGGATTCATTGTCATAGATGAAAACCAGCTTAGGGGTTCTTGACATAACCATAGTAATAGGAATGGATTTCATATCTGAGCCGCTTATAGCTATTCTAAGCAGATCCTTTCTGGAAACTACTCCCACAAGCCCCTCGGATTCGCTGGATATGAAAAGACTGCCCACATCACGCATAAAAAGTTCAGCGCTGGCATCAAAAGCCGAAACAGTGGGAGGTATAACCGAAGGTACCCCCATCCAATCATGAACAAGCATTCTGGAAAAGCATTTTCCTGCTTCCGCTTTTGGGTTTGGTCTTGAGTTTGCAGTTTCATGGTTTTGGGAATAGTAATATCCGACTTTGGGCTTGGCAGAAATATATCCTGCTCTTTTTAATATAGCAAGGTCAGGTCTTAAAGTGGCTTTTGACAGAGAAAATTTTTCAGAAATTTTATCCGCTGTAATAGGACCGCAGGTTTTGATAATCTCAATAATGCTGTTTTGTCTTTCTGAAAGTAAGATGGTGCAACCCTCCTTTTTTTGTAAATTTCACAAAATAAGCCTTTAAAATATATTATAAAAAAGGATTATTTATGTATTAATGCTATAATATAAAATCAATTACAATTATGTTATACTATATCTTGTGAAATAAGTCCAGTATTTTAATAAAAAAATATAATATATTTTTATTTTTATATAAATTAAACAAAATTATATAATATATAATAGTTATATTACTTTTACTTTTTTTAATATATTATAAATAAAAATGTCAAAACAGAGGAATTT
>JAHHUA010000060.1 GCA_020024235.1 Oscillospiraceae bacterium | reverse complement strand
AATCCGCTGTGAAATCCTGTTATTTCACAGCGGTATTTCATCTAAAAATTATTTTTTCAAAAATTCCAAAAGATTGTTGCCCATCACTTTTTCCCATTCTTCATAGGAAAGTCCGGCATTATTTTTTATGTCGTTTATAAACATATTAAAATCCATTTCACGGCATTTTGAGGGATACAAAAGCAATGGAAAATCGCTGCCATAGAGAAGTCTTTCACTTCCTATCATGGAAATAACTGCTCTAAAACTCTGTATTCCATATAAAAGAGGATTTGCCGCTGTATCATAATAAACATTTTTAAAATGCTTATGATAACGGGGATTCATCTCATAAAAAGGCAAACCGCCTCCCATATGAGCCAAAATAAGCTTTAAATCAGGGTGATTTTTTACAAGTTCGGGGATTGGTGCCAAACTTGTCAAATCTTTTCCGGGATAAACATGGCCTACCGGTTCTCCGCAGTGAATACATACAGGCAGATTATAATGTTCTGCACATTTAATTACATCAAGAAAATCGGGGTCATTAAAATCATAACCGTTTCCTCCGGGACCTAACTCCCCTATACCGTCAAATCCAAGTTTTATACATCTTTGAATTTCTTCTATGGCTTTTTCTTTAAACTTTGGGTTGATACAAAGAAATCCCTTTAAACGATCAGGGTAGCATTTCATCATATCCGCCATATAATCATTGTGCATTTTTATTAAACCTTCATCATTCCAATACCAGCCTTGCATAACCAATCCGTAAATTCCCGCTTTGTCAGCACATTCCAAAGCCTCTTTTGTATTAGCCCATGCTTCTTCCGTACCTTTGCCGTTTTCCGGTTTTTTGGTAAGCATACCAAACCATTTGTCCCGTGCAGCATATTTTTCCCAGTTGTTATAAATTTCGGGAGGAAATAAATGCACATGGCTGTCCCATACCTTAAAATCATTCATAAAAAATTCTCCCATCATAATTATATTTTAAATTAACTGTGTAGCTTTTACATCTTGAGTATATTCCCTTTTTAATAAAAAGGCAAGTTTAAATAATAAATAAAAACATAGTTATATTAAACTTTGAATTTTAGGCTTTAACAATGGGAAATATATTAAAAATCTTAAAATTTTTATTTTATTTATAAAAAAAGGCTCACTTTCGTGAACCTTTTTTATAAATGCAATTACTTTGAATAAACCACTTTACCATCAATAATTGTATGAATAACCTTGGCGTCAGTATCAAGACCTACCAAGCCGTCAAAAATTGCAATATCTGCATCTTTTCCTACTTCAAGGCTTCCCAGTCTGTCTTCTACACCCAAAATTTTAGCAGGGTTAATTGTAATCATTCTAAGACCTCTGTTTATGTCAAGGCCCTCTCTTACAGCTTCACCCAAATGATGATAAAGAGATTCAATGGTAACTATCGGAGAGTCAGTAATAACAGCTACATTTACACCTCTGTCATCAAGCATTTTTACAGCCTCAACATCTATTTTTCTTCTTTCACCGGGTGAACGATATGTAGCAATAGGTCCATAACATATAGAACATCCGCTTTCTACGATTTCGTCAAGGTAATCTGTAGCACCCCATGCGTGTTCCAAAGAAAAAGGCAAATCAAATTCTTTGGCAATTTCAATAGCTGTCAGCATATCATATTGTGTACAATGTATTTTAAGCGGAACTTCTTTTCTCATTGCAGGCAGCATTGCTTCCAGTTCACAGTCATACGGTGGATTTTCACCCTTATCTTTAGCTTCCATATATTTTTTGGCTTCTTTAAGTTTTTCTCTCAAAACATGAGCAACACCCATTCTTGTCATAGGCAGCTGACTTCTTCTTCCGTATGTATTTTTAGGGTTTCCACCAAGTGCTATTTTAAGAGCACAGGGATTTTTTACAGTCATATCAAAAATATTATCACCATAAGTTTTGGCAACAAATGGCAAACCACAGATTACATTGCCGCTGCCGGGTGTGAGCAACAGTGTGGTAATACCATGTTCATATGCACTTTTAAATTCAGGTACATCAATATCCACACCATATCTTGCATCCATAGTAGGAGTGTTTTCCTTAGTCATTTCATTGGCATCGTCATTTCCCTTATCGGAATTAAAATCAAAAAGACCTAAATGGGAGTGAGCGTCAATGAGTCCCGGAAGTACATTAAGACCTTCTGCATTTATGATTTCATCGGCTTTATCATCTAAATTCTTTGCGATTTTGCTGATTTTTCCGTTTTTTATAAGAATATCACCCACAAACATTTCTTCATCTGTCATAGGATAAATATTTCCTTTTTTAATGAGTATGGAGTTCATTATAAAATCACCTCGCCGTTAATAAATACTTTTTCAACATGAGCATTATATGTTTTTACAGGATGTGCGGAATAAATAACAATATCTGCGTCCTTGCCTTTTTCAATACTTCCTATTCTGTCAGCTACGCCCAAAATCTTTGCGGGATTTACGGTGAGCATTTTTATAACTTCTTCAGCCGGAACTCCTGCTCTGTAAATATCAATAGCGGACCAAAGAATAATTTCTCTGCCTTCGGAAGAACCGCTGCAAGTATTGGACAGTGCAACTAAATTGCCGTTTTCAATAAGGTCATTAAGCTTTTCCAATTTCATATTATGTCTTGTTTTTCTGGAAAGTGAACAGAAATTACCCATAATAACAGCAACTTTCTTTTCCAAAAGTTTGTCAAGGCAGCGGTCAAATTCAAATGGGTCAGACAGGGTGATATTTTCACATTCCCCGCCGTAAATTTCCATAACTGCGTCAATTTCCGCTTTGCTGTTAGCTGCAATAATAGGGTTGATTTCACCGTTTAAAAGTTTTTTGAGTTCCTTATCTTTAGTTGACAAATCCTTTTCCTCTGCGGATTTTACTCTTTGGAAATTGTTTATTAAAAGATCTGCCATACCCATTTTAGTCATAGGCTGCATATTCTTTTCACCGTAATAGTTTTTAGGAGAAGTTGTAAAGCTGCATTTCATGGCTGTGTTCTTTTTGAGAAGTCTGTCGGCAAATTTTGCTTTTCCTGTTTTGAAAACAGCTATTTTACCACCGATTAAAGCAGTATCATCGGGAGAGGCTCCAATGGAAGTTACCCCTGTTTTGTAAAATTCCTGTGCGTTTACTTCATCTGGGTCAATGCTGTAGGAAATATCCATTTCAGGCATTAAAGGGCTGCTTATTTCAGAGTTATCTCTGTAATATGAAGGCATACCCATACAGCCTATAGATGACAAAGTGTCAATAAATCCCGGGAAAACTTCTTTTCCTGTAGCATCAATTACTTGGGCTCCGATATTGTTAAGGTTTTTGCCTATTTCACTGATTTTTCCCTTTTCAATTAAAATATCGGTATTGCTCATTATATTTCCGTCACCGATATGTACTTCTCCGTTTTTTATAATATACATAAATTTATTCCCTCATTTCTTTTTATAAATCTGCAACAAAAGCGGCGGGATAAACCCTGCCGCTTTTGTTAATTAATGTAATTATTCTTTGATATAAATCAATGTATAGTCCAAAGCGGAGTGAGGATTTACATGAAATCCACCTATTTTCTTTGTCATATATGTGCTGGATTTTCCTACATAAGAAGGAGCAATTACACCTGTACCTACCAAAAGTTTTTCAGCTTCAAGAAGAACTTTTGCTCTCTCATTTTTATCCATTATAGTTTCAGATTTTTGAAGGAGTTCGTGGAATTTGTCAGCATCGGGACCTGTCCAACCGGATTTTTTGGAATCAAAATATCCTCCAACAGGGTCGTAAATAGAGAGAAGTCCATATGGGTCATTATAGTATGGACCCCATCCTGCTGTAGCAATATCGTAATCTCCTTGGTCAACTCTATCCCACATGATGTTCCATTCAATCATATCAATCTTAACTTCTACACCCAATTTTTCACGCCATTCCTGAAGCATCCATTCAGCTGTCTGCTTTGAAAATTCTGCTGTACCTCTGGAAAGATATGTAACATCCATTTTAGCCGGATCAGGATCAAATCCTTCTTCTTTAAGTCCTTCAATCAAAAGAGCCTTAGGATCAGGGTATTTTTCGCTCAATTCTTTGAGGATTTGGTTTTCGTTATTAACCAAATCACAGTAAAGTTCTCCGCTTACACCTGTGTTAGCTGGCATCATTGAGTACAATGGGTCCGCATCACCGTGCAAAAGTTCTTTAACATATTTTTCTCTGTCAAAGCCAAGAGAGAAAGCAAGTCTGATTTTAGGATTTTTGAAGTATTTATTTGAACAGTTAAAGGAGAAGAACTCTGGAGAGTTACCTAAACTTTCCACCTTTGTAAATCTATCATCCTCTTCAACCATTTTTCTCCACTTTGGATCGCTTATACCAAGAATGTCAATTTGATCGGAAAGTAATGCCTGAACTCTTGTAGCTGTATCCTTGAGAACTTTTCTGTTAATCTTTTCCAACTTAACATTTTCTGCGTCCCAGTAATTAGGGTTCTTAACCAATGTCATCTGAATGTTCTGATCCCAGCTTTCAATAATGAACGGACCATTCATAGCAACTTTATCAGGTGAAGAACCGTATTCATTTCCGTACTTTTTCCATAAATCTTCACGAACAGGCTTAGCTCCTGTAAGAAGTTCAAGGAAGTATGGGCATGGCTTTTCCAATGTAATTTCCAATGTCTTGTCATCTATAGCCTTTACACCGATATCTTCGGGTTTTTTTCCGTTTTCAGCATAGTGAGCATCAGAGAAATTCTTAATAACACCATCAAAAAGCCAAGCATTTGTAGATGCAACTTCGGGAGTTACCATTGTGCGGTAGGTAAACAAGAAATCATTTGCTGTTATATCCACGCCATCTGACCATTTTGCATTATCTCTGATTTTAAATGTGTAAACAAGACCATCATCGGAAATTTTCCAGCTTTCTGCAACACCGGGCTTTATAATAGATTTGTTTTCTTCATCAGCTACATCGCATACCAATGTTTCTAGGAAAAAGTCTGCTGCACCGTTATCAGGGCCTGTTGTGTTAATAAGCGGATTAAGACCGATTATAGTATCGCCTGTGCTGAAAGAGTATACCTGTTCTGCAGCAAGTTTTTCTTCACCGGAGTTTTCGGAAGCTACTGAAACATTGCTTGAGTTCATCTGTGAACTGCTGCTTGGTGTATTGGAGTTGTCAGAATTACAGGATACCAATGTTCCTGTCAAAATAGCTGCTACTAAACAAATTGCAGTTAGTTTTTTAAGATTTTTCATATTAAGTATTTCCTTTCGCTTTAAAATTATGTTTATATTAATAATATAACATTACAGATTATACTCAGATGCAATTTTATGACAAGCTACATAGTGATCCGGAATAACTTCCAAAAGTTGAGGCTGCTCACTGCGGCAGCGATCGGTAGCATATTTGCATCTGCTGGCGAATTTACATCCCGGTTTTGGGTTAATGGGACTTGGGATTTCTCCTTCAATGGGTATTCTCTTTTTCTCAGCTTCTTCATCGGGGTCAGGAATGGGAATAGATGACATCAACGCTTTTGTATATGGATGAAGAGGTTCTTTGTAAAGTTCATTACTTGTTGTGTATTCAACCATACTGCCCAAATACATTACACTTACTCTGTCAGAAATGTGTTTTACCATTGAAAGGTCATGAGCAATAAACATATATGTAAGTCCTTTTTTCTTTTGGAGTTCAATCAAAAGGTTTACAACCTGTGCCTGAATTGAAACATCCAAAGCTGAAATGGGTTCATCACATACAATAAATTCAGGTTCAATAGCCAAAGCTCTTGCTATACCTATTCTCTGTCTTTGACCTCCGGAAAATTCATGAGGGAAACGGGAAGCGTGTTCCTTGTTAAGACCTACTATCTGTAAAAGTTCAAAAATTCTTTTTTCTCTTTCCTCGCCTTTACAGATATGGTGAATATCAATACCTTCACCGATAATATCTCCCACTGTCATTCTGGGGTTCAATGAAGAATATGGGTCCTGAAAAATAATTTGTGCTTTTTTGGTAAAGTCCTTCTTTTCGGATTTGCTTAGTGAATGAATATCCACACCATTAAAAAGCACTTGTCCGGATGTTGCGGGATAAAGTCCCATTACGGTTTTTCCGCAAGTGGTTTTTCCACAGCCGGATTCTCCTACAATGCCCAAGGTTTCACCTTTATAAATCTTAAAGCTTACATCATCCACAGCTTTGAGTGTTTTATTTTTACCTACTTTAAAATATTTTTTTAAATTTTTAACTTCTATTAAAACTTGTTTTTCTTTATTTTCTGCCATTAGATATTACCTCCAAACATAGACTCCGGCAAACCACTTCTGTCAGCTCTTTCATCATGAAGCCAGCAAGAGGCTTTTTGAGTTTCGGAAAATACAGTGTACTGAGGATTAACTCTTCTGCACAAATTCATACCGTATTCACATCTTGCAGCAAAAGGACATCCATCGGGAGGAACTATCAAATCTGGAGGTGTTCCTTTAAGTGAATAGAGAACATCTTTATTTTCGGTGCTGAGTCTTGGCACTGATTTAAGAAGTGCCAATGTATATGGATGCTTAGGTGAATAGAATACTTCTCTTGATTTTCCGTATTCAACCACTTTACCTGCATACATAACCTGAATACTGTCTGCAACACTTGCAACAACACCCAAGTCATGAGTTACAAGGATAACTCCCATATTAAGTTCTTTTTTTAGTTCCCCGATAAGTTCCATAATCTGAGCCTGAATTGTAACATCCAATGCTGTTGTAGGTTCATCGGCAATCAAAATCTTAGGTTTGCAGACAAGTGCTACAGCAATCATAGCTCTTTGACGCATACCGCCGGAAAATTCAAAGGGATATTGTTTCATTCTTTGTTTTGCATTTGGTATACGGACCAGTTCCAGCATTTCCAAAGCTTTTTTCATAGCTTCATCTTTAGAAACTTTATGGTGAATCAGAATACTTTCTGCAATTTGTTCTCCTACTTTCATAGTTGGGTTAAGTGAAGTCATAGGGTCTTGAAATATCATAGAAATATCTCTTCCACGAACCTCAGCCATTTCTTTTTCACTTAAACCAATCATTTGTCTGCCCATAAATGTTATTTTTGATTCCGGTGAAATAATGGAATTTTGTTTTGGGAGCAAACCCATAATGGATTTTGAGGTAACAGTCTTTCCGCATCCGGATTCACCTACTATTGCCAATGTTTCACCTTCATCCAGGGTAAAGCTTACATCTCTTACAGCGTGCATTGTTCCAGCATATGTTTTAAAGGAAACTGATAAATGCTCTATGTTTAACAGTTGTTCACTCATATCTATAAGTCCTTTCAGAATTATTTGTTTTAAATTTCATCAAAGTATTAGTCTCTAAGTTTGGGGTCAAGTGCGTCGGACAAACCATCTCCGATGAAGTGGAATGCCATAACTGTCAATACAATCATCAGGCATGGGAAAAACAATTCATGTGGATAGAACATCAGGTTCTGCTGTGCGGATGATGCTATTGCACCCCAGCTGGTTTCGGGAGGTCTTACACCCAAACCAACATAACTCAGAAAAGATTCACTGAAGATAAATCCCGGAACTGACATAGTGATATCAACCATTATAATACCCAAAGTATTGGGGAGAAGATGTTTTAAAATTATTCTGTTTGTATTGGCACCCAAAGCTGTTGCAGCTTGTACAAAGTCCTGTTCTTTAATTTGAAGTATCTGACCTCTTACCATTCTTGTGGTACCTACCCACGAGGTAAGGCTCATTGCAAGTACCAATGAGAACATACTTCTTCCTAAAACCAAAGATAAGATAATTACTATAACCAAATACGGAAGGTTTCCTATAAATTCGCAGATTCTCATGATAATATCATCAACAAATCCACCTTTAAATCCTGCCAAAGCGCCTAAAAGTGAGCCGATTACAAACATTACCAATGTACAGCAAAGTCCGATTAAAATTGAAATTCTGCCGCCGTAACATACTCGAGTAAAGATATCTCTGCCCATTTCATCTGTTCCAAACCAGTGCTGGGCACTTGGAAGCTGATCGGCAATTTCATAATTGATGTACTGATAATCCTGTCCCGAAAGCAATGGGCCTACATACAAAGTAAATACAATTAATATAAGGATTATAAGTCCTGCCAAAGCCATTTTATTTGATCTGAAACGTCTCCATACATCAGCCCAATATGTAAGAGAAGGTTTGCTTAATTTTTCGGCTGATATTCCTTTGGTACCTATTCTTTCAAAATCATCAGGCATAAACTCTATTGCATCTTTTTGAATGATGTTATTTGTGTTTTCCATTGATATTTTCCCTTTCCTGTAAATATTAATCTTCGGCAATTCTTATTCTCGGGTCCACAAGTCCATATACTATATCAACTGCTATAAGTGATACAACATACAGTATTGCGAAGAACACAGTAAGACCGATAACCATTGTATAGTCATTGTCACCTACCGCTTTTACATAGTAAGAACCAAGACCGGGAACTGCGAACATCTTTTCTATAATAAATGATCCACCGAAAATACCTGCCAAAGCGGGAACTGTCATTGTAACTATGGGAATCATTGCATTTCTCATAATATGTTTTGTAATCATTCTAAATTGTGAACAGCCTTTTGAACGGGCTGTGAGTATGTAATCCTCGTTCATTACACTGAGCGTACTGCTTCTCATATATTTAGCATAAGAAGCTATACCGCCGATACTGTATGCAAGAACAGGAAGAACGTAGTTTTTCCAGCTTCCCCATCCGAATACGGGAACTAATTCCCATTTAAAGGCTAAGAAATACTGAAGCAGTGAAGCAAATACAAATGACGGAACACATATTGCCAAAACTACACTGAATCTTATTACATGGTCTGCCGTTCGCTGTCTGTTAAGAGCTGCTATAAGTCCCAGCATTACACCTATGATTACCTGTAATATCAACGCTACTATACCGATTTTAGCGGAAACAGGAGCATTTTTTGCTATAATGCTGTTTACTGTTTGTCCGTTGTAGATAACTGATTCACCGAAGTCATGATTTAAAATCAAATTCTTCATGTAAATATAATATCTTACCACAACAGGTTTATCCAAACCGTATTTTTCCCTGATAATCGCCTGTGCTTTTTCCGGCATTTGACCAACCTTGCTGGCTATGGGGTCTCCGGGTGCTCCGGCAATTAAAAAGAATGTAGCTGTGATAACCATGAACAAAGTTATTATTCCGTACCCTACTCTTTTTAAAATAAAACGTACCATTTGATTCTCTCCCTTTTTGTTTTACTGTCATTCGGTTTAACCAAAGCAATTTTTTAAATAAAATCCAACTGTTATATTGTATAAATAAAACATTGTATACATTTTGACCTCATGTTTTATTTTATTTAACAATTTGTTATTAATTTGGAAATTTTATTTCATACTTTGTTGTTGGTTTAGCCATTTAAATTGTATGATTTATTCATATAAACATAATTTTATTATTTTTTTTATTTATATAGCAACTTCTTTTAAATAAATTACTATAT
>JAHHUA010000006.1 GCA_020024235.1 Oscillospiraceae bacterium | reverse complement strand
CCTCTGGTGCACCAGTTGTCACGCCAGTGGCACAGCTGGGCAGCTATGTGCGGAATGAATAAACGCTGAAGGCATCTAAGCGTGAAATCAGCCTTAAGATAAGATATCCCATTGCACAAGCAAGTAAGACCCCCGGAAGACTACCGGGTAGATAGGCTCAAAGTGTAAGCACAGTGATGTGTTCAGCTTGGGAGTACTAATCGGTCGAGGGCTTGACCAGAGAAACATTGGAAAGAGAAAAGGTAAGATTGGAAATTCATTGTTCGATTTTGAGTGTGCAAAACATGCTCGAGAAAGAGTTATGCACCATTAGCTCAGTTGGTAGAGCAGCTGACTCTTAATCAGCGGGTCCTGGGTTCGAGTCCCCGATGGTGCACCAAAGAAGCACCGGAGAGACGGCCCGTTGGTCAAGCGGTTAAGACACCGGCCTCTCACGCCGGTAACATGGGTTCAAATCCCATACGGGTCACCAAAAACCTTAAAGAAAAGTAAATAAAGAAAGTCGGTGTTAATTACGCTGAGGATCCACCTGTTCCCATTCCGAACACAGAAGTTAAGCTCACGCGTGCCGAAAATACTTGGCGGGAAGCTGCCCGGAAAAATAGGTCTTCGCCGACACTTTAAAGGGTAGGTTAGCAAGTAATTGCTAACCTATACCTAAATCTTATTATATTCCTCCTTAGCTCAGTCGGTAGAGCGCGTGACTGTTAATCACGATGTCGTTGGTTCAAGCCCAACAGGGGGAGCCACTAAACCTCTTTATGCAGCAGCATTCAGAGGTTTTTTTATATATCATTTTATAAATATATTAAGGAAAGAGGAGATTGCTATGTTTAAACGTTTTATTCAATATTACAAACCACATAAGAAAATGCTTGTACTTGATATGCTTGCATCATTAATGCTCTCGCTTTTAGGAATGACTTATCCTATTCTAACCAGAGTAATGCTTAATGATTATATTCCAAATAAAAAAATAAATATGATTGTATACCTTGGAATAACAATGCTGTTTATTTATTTGCTCAGAATGTTTTTTAATTATTTTGTGCAGTTTTACGGTCATGTTATAGGAGTAAAAATGCAGTCTGAAATGCGTCGGGATATGTTCAGCAAACTTCAACAATTACCTTATTCCTATTATGATGAACATGAAACCGGAAAAATTATGTCCAGGTTAACCAATGACCTTATGGATATGACAGAACTTGCTCACCATGGACCTGAAAATTTTCTTATTTCAGGTATAATGATTGTAGGTTCATTTATTTACCTTTTAACTATTGAACCTATTTTAACTCTTATAATTTTTGCCTGTGTGCCTATTTTAATAATAGTTTCAATTTTCCTTAGAAAGAAAATGAATGAAGCATTTACTGAAAGCAGAAAAAGTATTGCAGTTGTAAATGCATCCTTGGAAAGCAGTATTTCAGGTATTAGAGTAACAAAAGCTTTTACTAATTCAGCTAAAGAAGAAGAAAAATTTGAACAAGGCAATATGATGTTTGTAAAGGCTCGTAAAATGGCATATAAAGCTATGGGAGAATTTTTTTCCTCTACTTCATTTATAATTGATTGTTTTAATATTATTATTTTAGTGGCAGGAGGCTTTTTCCTTTATTATGGAAAAATAAATTTTGGTGATTATTCCACATTTATTATATCTGTAAATTTGTTTATAGCTCCTGTAAGCAAATTAATTCAGTTTATGGAACAATTCCAGGATGGTGTTACAGGATTTAGAAGATTTTTGGAAGTTATGGACGAAATTCCGGAAATGAATGCTCCTAATGCTAAAGATATTAAAAATGTTAAAGGTGATATTTCCTTTGATAATGTATCATTTGAATATGTTACCAAAAGTGCAGTTTTAAACAATATTAGCTTTAATATTAAAGCAGGTCAGAAAGTAGCTTTAGTTGGTCCCAGTGGTGGGGGTAAAACTACAATTTGTCATCTTATTCCTAAATTTTATAATGTTTCTGACGGTAAAATAACTATTGACGGTAATAATATTTCTGATATTACTTATGGTTCTTTGAGAAAAAATATTGGTATTGTACAGCAGGATGTTTATTTGTTCGGCGGAACTATCAGAGAAAATATTTTATATGGCAGATTGGATGCCACTGAAGAAGAAATGATTGCTGCTGCAAAAGCTGCTGATATACATAATTATGTTATGTCTTTGGAAGATGGATATGATACACAAATTGGTGAAAGAGGAGTTAAACTTTCCGGAGGTCAAAAACAGCGTCTTTCCATAGCAAGAGTATTTCTTAAAAATCCTTCAATTCTTATTTTAGATGAGGCAACCAGTGCACTTGATAATATTACTGAAATTTCCATTCAAAATCAACTTGATGATCTATGTAAGGGAAGAACTACTTTGGTAGTAGCTCACAGACTTTCCACTGTTAAAAATGCTGACAGAATAATAGTAATTTCCGGTGGAAAAATTGTGGAAGAAGGTACTCACGAAGAACTTTTAGCAAAGGGTGGAGAATATGAAAAACTTTATAATCTCCAGTTTAAAAATGCAGATGGTGATGTGCTTAAATTTGGAAACTAATAAATAGCTAAGATAAAACCACAGTTAATAAATATTTAGCTGTGGTTTTATTATAGTAAAAAACTCCGCATATAAATAAAATATGCGGAGTTAATTTAGTTTTTAATCTTTAATTATATAGTAAGTTTTAAACCGCCCAAAAAACACAGAAAATCTTATTTTTATATAATTGTATTATAAGGTCTGTAAAAGCTTTACTTATATAATTTTTGAAAATAATGATAGCTTTAGCTGTTTAGCAGCTTATTTTCAACATAATCAAATCCTAAACGGGCGATTGTATCAGAGAAACGCTCTCCACTATTTCCTTCATTTTTAAAAAGAAGAATTGCTTTTTCTATGGTATCCATAATTTCGTTTTCATCAGTAAAGAATTTATTAAGAGGTATACCTATAGCAGTTTTCTTGCCCCATCTTCCGCCTATATAGATTTTATATCCGTTAATATATTCGGTTGTTACACCAAAAGGACATTTTTTAAAACATCTTCCACAGCGGTTGCAGATGGTTTCTTTAATTTCAAGAATATTATTTTCAAGTTTAGCTGCATTGACAGGACATATTTTTTCCACTTGGCAAACCTTACAACCACGGCATTTTTCTAAATCATATATAATTTTTCTTTGACCCACTATACCAATATCATTTAAGTCAGGTTTTACACAGTTATTGGGACATCCTCCCACTGCAATTTTAAATTTATGGGGCAAAGTTACATCATGATAACCTTTATAAAAGCGTTCATGGATTTTTTCGCTAAGTGCATATGTATCAATTAAACCATACTGACAGGTGGTACCTTTGCATGAAACCACAGGGCGTACAAGAGTACCTGTACCTCCCGTTTCCAATCCGTTTTCTTTTAAAAATGCCAATAAGGAGTCTATATCATCATAATGAACACCTTGAATTTCCATGGTCAAACGAGTTGTCATGGCAATTTCACCACTGCCGAATTTTTCAGCTGCTTCATTTATAATTCGATTTGCCTTAGTGGAAATTTTCCCGTTTTTTGTAATAACTCTGACATTAAAAACATCATCATAGCGTTTGTCTTTTAAACAGCCTAATTTTTTTACTCTTTTAATGTCTTCGGTTGTAATTGTAGTTTGTTTATCCGTAAAAATCACTCCTTATACCAGTTAGCTTAATTATAAATCAAATATTTTATAAAATCAAATAAATATTATTAAAAATTAATTTTTCTTAAAATGTGTCGATATATTAAGTAAATGACAGTATTTTGTTAGAAAAAGGAGTGAGCTTATGGCTATTATGATGAATTCTGTAGGAAATTATCTTAAAACAATGAAACTGAAAAATCAGTGGCATCAGCGAGAAAAAGCCGAAAAAGGTATGGACAAATCTACACCAAGATGGATGAGAACAAAGGAATCCGATAAAAAGAAGGCACAGGAATTGGGTATTGCAGCCATTCCTGAAAGAGATGACAATACTTTAGGCAATATACAAAATAAAATTAGAGCAGGCAAAACATTGACAGCCGAAGAAAAAAAATACTTGGAGGAACATGATCCTGCATCTTTGGAAAAAGCTGAAAAAAATGAAATTGAAAAGAAAAACTTTGAGCGTGATTTAAAAAAATGCCGCACAAAAGAAGATGTACAGCGTCTGCGTATGCAATATGCCAATATGTCTATAAGCAGAATTAAAGCAGTGGAGAATAATCCAAATATTCCTGAAAGCAAAAAATTGGAAATATGTATTGAAGAAAACGGCAAAGCAATGGCAGTTGAGGAATCTATAAAAACTTATATTGTCAGTGGTAAATACGGCAAATTGCCTACAGATGCCCAGCTTAATGAAACTGAAAAACAGGAAGCAGAAGACCGTACACCTGTTGTAACCGAAAAAGATGAAAACAACATGGAAGAAAAAGCAGAAATTGATAATAACACATCTGAAACTGATAAGGAAATCAAACTTCCCGAAGAATTTATAAAAACAGATACTAAACCGGATCCGGAAACTGCAGAAAAGGTAAGAAAAGCCAAAGCTACAGCAGCATATCGCAAAGTTTCCATGACAGAAAGCAGTAATTTTACAGAGATTAAAGATATGCCGGAAATAAGCATAGTTGACAAGCTGACATAAATATTTGATTAAAAAGCTTAATAATTGATGCAATATGCAAGAAGATAAGCCATGAAAATAAAATTAGGATAGACTTTGTTTTTAGGACATATAAATGTATAAGTTTATATATGTGCTATAATTTCCAAAAAAGAAACATAACAATTATTTTTTTATTAAAGGAGAAAAACTTTGGCAATGGTATATGACTTATCTGCAATTCAAATTATAAAAACGTTGGGTTATATTTAGCCTGCAAAAATACAATGGCTAAAAAACCTGAAACAGAAAAACCATATTGAACTGCCACAAACATACAGGGATTTTATGGAGCTTATGGAGGATAATGGTCTTTTAGGCACATTAAATTTCTAGCTGGGAAAAATGGCAAAATTGCTGCAGGAGTTTATTTTGCACTAAAATTTAAATCATTTAACTTCTAATAAAGAAAAAACTCCGAAAATAGACACATAGGAAAATAAAATCCGATAATATTTTATAATGCTGTCTGCATTATGCGTTTTTATTAAATTTATATTTGCAGGATATTTATTTTCTAAAAAAATACCCCTGATACAGGATTTTAATTATCTGTATCAGGGGATTTTTATATGTTGTTTGTTTTTACTGTTTAGCTGATTGAGGTTTCTTTTGCAAATATTTGTTTACTGCATCAATCATATTTTGTGGAATTTCCCGTGGTACAGGGAAAAATTTTGAATTTATTATGCGGTCACAGAAAAGACAGATAAAATCCGAAGTATTTTGAAGACTTTCAGAAGATAAATGTTCAATTAAATCATAGCGATTATGACCGGGAGCACTGCCGGAAGCTCCGAAACGAGCAAAGCTTACAGCAGGAACACCTTTATCTGCAAAAGGTGTGGAATCACTGGAATATACATCCTGAACACAGGTAATAGGATGTCCTACTTCGCAGGAAAGGTATTGTATCATGTGCATAAGGCTCATGTCAGCGGTTATATAAGCTCTGTCAGATCCGATAATAGGTCCTGCCATATCTACATTTATAAGTAAAACAGCATTTTCCAATTCTTTTTCGTGAGCTTCTACATAATATTTGCTGCCTAAAAGTCCTCTTTCCTCAGAACCTGCCCAAATAAAGCGCAGATTGCGTTTTGGAGGATTTGCCATATAATGACGCAGCATTTCCATAATGATAACTGTACCGCCGCCATTGTCATATACGCCGTTAGAAAATGGTGTAGAGTCATAATGAGCAATAAATATTACTGTTTCCTCAGAAGAATCTGTTCCTTTTATGTCAGCTATTACATTATGGGAATCACATTCGCCTTCATCCTGTTTTAAAGTTATTCTGACTTTGGAAGCTTTATCTTTTACCATTTCCATAGCATCTTTTACACGCATGGTAATTCCGGGGATTTTTCCGAATTTAAGGAAGGTTTCTTTCAAAGTTCTCATTTCAATATCGGTTTCATCTTCTTTGTCAATGGCAGTACCGCTGAGGGTGATAAAGCCTACAGCTCCTGCTTTAATAATATTTTCATACATAGCGGGAGTTATATTTCCGTTTACCATGACAATTTTGCCCTTAGCATCCATAAGGTTTATTTTTTCAGCTTGCTCCACATATGCAAAGTCAGCAGTCAGACCTTCTGCAGAGGTACTTCCGGACAAACCATATCCTCTTACAGTGTATTCACGGTAAAATGGCTCTAAAATTTCAAATTTTACTTCCTTGACTTCATAGCAGGTTACTTTAAAAGGCTCCAATTCACCTTTTACACCAATGGTTTTAAGTTCGTCAATAATAAGGTTGGCAGCTTTTAATTCTTCACTTGAGCCTCCGTAACGTACAAACCCGATTTTGTTTAATAAATCAAATTCTCTTTGTCCTGAAATGTCCATTTTAATATTCTCCTAACAAAAATTTTTTCAACAGTTTTCAGAGTATTTTGAAGAAATTCCTCATCGGCCACAATTATATCACAGTAAATAATTTTTTAAAAGATGTTTTTTCACAAAAAATAATTTAATTAGATTTATACATTAAGATATATATAATTATGAAGTAATGTGAAATATTTTTAGCTTTTATGATACTTATTTACTAAAAAATAAGATTATTAAACAAAGAAAGCTCAAGATAAAGAATGCTGAAAAAAGTCAACAAAAGCACGGTGGATTATGTTGATAAAGAAATAACAGCTTGTTTATTTGCAAACCTTTTTGCAGGGGGATATAATATGATTTATATTGTTTTTTAAAATAAAAAATCAGTATTTACAATCTGTTAAGTAAATATAAAAAAGGACATAAAATCCGAAATTTATAAATTTCGGATTTTATGTCCTTATTAATTTAAGCAGAAATTATATTATTTGTTTAGTATATAAACGGCAACAAGCTTTGCAGTGTTGTAAATGCCGTCTATATGAGTTCTTTCACGGCCATGGGAACTAAAACAACCCATTCCGAATGCTGCACTGTAAACATTATTTCCGGCACGAACAGCGGCATTAGCGTCAGTGCCATACAGGTAAAAAACATCGACTTCATAATCACATTCTGCTGATTTAGCGTGATTTATAATTTGAGTTGTAAGTCCTCTGTCATAGGGACTGAATGAATCTTTGCAGCAAATGCTGACTTTCTTTTCGCTGCCGTTGTTTTCGGGACCTATTAAGGCAATATCAACGGCTACATATTCTTCCACTTCTTTTGGAATATATGAGCCTCCGTGATTTATTTCTTCATAGTGGGGAAATGCCAGTAAAGTTCTGTACTTAGGTTTTAAATTATTGTCTTTTATAAATTTAAGAGCACCTAAAACTGTGGCTACACAGGCTTTGTCATCAATAAAACGGGATTTTACATAACCGTTTACATATTCAAAATTCGGTTCAAAGGATACAATATCTCCGTTTTCTATTCCCAAAGCCCGTACATCTTCGGCGGAATGAACTCTTTCATCAAGACTTATATACATTGTATTCTCTGTTCTTTCAAGAGTTCTTGCATCATCAAAAACATGGGTAGAATGAGAGCGGCATACATATAATCCTGTATATTTTTTTCCGTTTCTGGTATGTACGGTAACGGTTTCGCCTTCAATACTGTTAAAATTTAAACCGCCCAGGTTTCTGCAAAGGAGGGTTCCATCACTGTTTATATGTCTTACAACCATACCCAATGTATCCAAATGAGCTCCCACTAAAACAGTTTTGCTGTTATCCTGACCATCTAAAACATAATAAATGGTGTGTTTTCTGTCATATTCATAAGTAACTCCCAGTTCTTGTGCAATTTTTTCCATTTCGGGATTTATTTCGTCATAGTAACTTACGGGGCTGGGAATATCCACCAATCTTTTAAACATGTCAATCATGTATTTTTTATCTATATTATAATTCATTTAATATTTCTCCTAAATTTTAAAACTAATGTGATTATCATATAATTTCTGTGTTTTGCAATATTAAAGAGATGTGTTTTTTAAAAGCACTGCCAAAAGAAGCTTTTCAGTTTCTTCAACAGCTTCGATTGTAGTTCTTTCCATACCGTGAGATGAGAATGTCCCCATTCCGAAAGCCGCACTGTAAATATTATTTCCCGCCATAATAGCAGAGGAGGCATCAGTGCTGTAACGATAGAATATATCCACTGTAAAATTAACATCAGCATCTTTTGCAATATTAATAATTTTGGTGGTAAGACCTCTGTCATAAGGTGTCAAATTATCCTTTGCACAAATAGTTACTTTTTCTTCACTGCCTGTATTATCAGGGCCTATAACAGCAATATCCAAGGCAATATATTCGCTGATTTCTTCCGGAACATATGCTCCTCCATGACCTATTTCTTCATATACAGGAAAAGCAAATAATGTATCGCATATAGGTTTAAGACTTTTTTCTTTCATGTATTTTAACACATTAAGAACACAGGCAGCAGCAGCTTTGTTGTCGATAAATCTGGATTTTATAAATCCTGACTCTGTTACAGTAAAATGGGGCTGTAAAGAAATAATATCCCCGTTTTCGATTCCCAATGCTTTGACTTCTTCCTTTGTGGAAACATCTTCATCTAAAATAATATACATTGTATTTTCATCTCTTACAGATGTTTTGGCTTCGGCAAAAACATGAACAGAATGGTATTTGCATACAACCATACCGGAGTATTTTTTGCCGTCCCTGGTGTGAACAGTAACAGTTTCTCCTTCTATGTTGTTAAAATTTATTCCTCCGAGATTTCTCACATAGATGTGGCCATCTTTATCAATGTTTTTAATTATAAGACCTAAAGTGTCCAAATGGGCACCAATACACACGGTTCTGCTGCTGTCATCGCCTTTGACTTTGATATAACAGGTTCTTTTTCTGTCAAAAGTGAGTTCATAACCCAGTTCTTTAGCATATTTTTGCATAAGGGGAGTTATTTCGTCATAATATCCCACAGGACTGGGAGTTTCGATAAGTTCCTTCATAATTCTGATTAGGTTTTTGCGGTCAAATTCGTGTTTCATAGTTAATCCTGCCTTATACTCATATTTTTAATTGTGTTATTATAGATAAAATTTGCAATAAAAGTCATATTAAATCGTTATATGTGATTTGTTAATTTGTTATAATTTTAATGTGCTTAAGATTCCCAAAACAAAAAAATTAATTTTAAAATTCTTTGCTGAATTTTTATAAAAATATCTTCCGCCTGTTTTTTCTTAGATAAGGTGGAATAAATTAATTTAAATATTTATCAAGACATGATAAAAGTTGGGGGATAAAGTTTTCAAGGCTTTGATATTTGTCAATACTAGCTTCAAATTCAGCTAATTTGTTACAGATGTCACTTTGATATATAAGTCCCCATTCTTCATTTTGTGTAATATATGTGTTATATTCTTCTTCACCCCAAGCTGACAGAATAAATCTTGCTGCAATGCCGTCAATCAGATGTTTTTCAAATACAGAATACCAGTCATTATAACCCATATCTTTGGGGCCGTTTGGTATTTCTTTAAATAATGAGCTGTATTTTTCTATTTCAGCTTTGTAATTTTGGAGTATGGGACTTAATATATCTTTGGAAATTTCTTTTACAATATCAGGGGAAAAATACTTTCTTTGATATACTCCGGAAAAAATGTTGGTATAACTAATAGTGCTGACATTATAATTATTATCAATTAAATTAAGTCTGATTTCACTGTTTATAGAATCTGTTCTGATTGGCTGGACTACAATTCTGTAAATTTTATCTTCATTTTCAAAATATTTATTTGTAAAATCATATACTTTGTAGTTGTCCAATTCCTGGGAAAGCTCTTTAAGTAAATCTTTCATCATATTTTTGTTGCGTTTAAAAAGTCCGTCCACATTGGCTTCTGAATAGAATGTGCACAGTTTGGAAAGAAGTTCTTCAAAATCAGCTTTTTCACTTATATGAGTTAAAATTCGTTTTTCGTTTTCTGTGCATTTGTCATTATCTTTAAAATTGATAAATTGAGGATCAAGGGTAAAGTTTTTGTTTATCATCATAGCAAATTCGCACATAGTATCATAATCAAATCCTTTTTCCCTATAATATTTAACTGTATCATGGTCTTTAAATTTTTTAAATTTATTGTTGATATCTAAACGATAAAAAGTTTCCTGATTATTTACAGATTTGGCAAATTCGTCACTTAAAACAGAAAGAACAGTTATAAGTTCGGTTTTTGGGGTTATTATTAAATTAAATCCTGTGGCTTTAGCCTCGTAAGGTTCACAAAAATATGGATTTCCTGCCACACAGCTGCAAAGCAGAGTAGATATTAGCAGTAAAGGAACAAGAAGTTTTTTTATAAATTTCATTATGAAAATCTCCTTTCAATTAAAACGAATAAAAGTTTCTGTACAAAGCAAAAGAGCAAGGCTCGTCAGCCTTGCTCTTTGGTGCGGTAGGTGGGACTTGAACCCACACGTCGTGGACACACGCACCTCAAACGTGCCTGTCTGCCGATTCCAGCACTACCGCATATTTAACAGCAACAGGTTTATCTCCTGCGCTTACAAGGGATATTCTATCATAATAATTAAATATTGTCAATAGGAAATTATAAAAAAAACAAAAAAAATAAGAAAAACCCTAAATACAAGAATTATGTTTATGGCTCTTACTGTGGCTACATCTTCATTCAGTATTCCGGTACCTGGAGGACATCTTTATTTCTGTGATGTCATTATCTGTACAGCAGCTATGCTTCTTGATCCTTTTTTTGCATTTATAGCAGGTGGAGTGGGTTCATTTTTAGGTGATATGATTTTTTATCCTGCCCCCATGTTTGTTTCTTTGGTATCCCATGGTTTGCAGGCACTGATAGCTTCTCTCTGTGTCAGAAAGTTTACGAAGATGAAACCCGTTTATGCTGGAAGTATAGGAGTAATTGTAGGCGGTATTGTAAGCGTTATAGGTTATACTTTGGACAGAGCATTTGTATATGCCACAGTTGAGTCTGCCATTGTAAAACTGCCCTTTGCATTTTTACAGGCAGGAGTAGGGGCTGTTATAGCCATTATTTTGTGTTATCAATTTAAACTTGCTGAGGCTTTTGACAAGGTTTTTAATAAGGATAAAAGAGCTTCAAAAACCGAAGAAGTTAAAACAAACTAAATTTTAAATACATATTTCTATATCCTTAAAGTAAAAAGGGTCATAGCAGAAATTAAACTCTGCTGTGACCCTTTTTTAATGATAAACTATAAAATAACAAGCTGAACTTTTATTGTGCTGGATGAGAATATTTTACACCAAAAGACTTGCTTAAATTTTGTTGGTTTATAAAGCAGACTCTGTTTAAATCTCAAAGAGCTTAGATATATTTGCTGTTTTCCAGAATATCTTCAGTTATATTGCGTGAATGATCGGAAATCCTTTCCAAGCTAACCAAAATATCTTGAAAAACTGCCACAGTTTCAGCATTACAATAGTTAGATGTCATTCGGGCAATATTTTTGCTTCTAAACATACTTTCAAGTTTATCTGCCTCTGTCTCTTTTTCTATACATTTGTATATGTATTCGGTTTTGCCTTCCGAATATGCTTTAAAAGCATAAATATAGCTTTCTATGCAGATTTTAGCCATTTCCTTCAGGTCTTTTTCCGCATCTGGCGAAAAACTCTTTCCGTTTTCATAAAGCTGTGAAATATATTCTGAAATATTCTCACATTGGTCACTGATTCTTTCCATATCTGAAAGAACTTTGAGCATATAATTTACCTCTAAATGTTCTTTTTCACTGATATTAAGGGAAGATAGCTTAATGGCATAATCAGAAACAATGTCTGTTAATTTATCCACTTTTTCTTCTGCATCTTTAATACTTTGAATTAAGTTCTTATCTCTATCAAAAAGAATTTCTCCTGCACAAATAAGAGAATTTTCTACAATTCCGCCTATGCGTATAACTTCGGATTTAACTGACTGAATAGCAATTCCGGGGGTTTCCATAATTCTTTCGTCAAGCAAAACTTCTTTTTTCTCTTTAGGTTCTGTTTTAGCACCGCTTATTTTAAGAGCCAGTTTAACTATTAAATCAGATACAGGGAAAAGTATAATTGTGGTAACTACATTAAATATGGTGTGAACAATACTGATTTCGGTTTGAGTGATGGTTCCCGACGCCCATACAGGTTTTACAATGCTGATATAGACAAAGGAACAGATAGTAAAAATAACAGTTCCTATAATATTAAAGAGCAAATGCATCAGAGAAGCAGTTTTTGCGTTTTTATTTGCACCTAATCCGGATATAATAGCTGTGGCACAGGTACCTATATTCTGTCCCATAATGATATAAAGAGCAGAACTGAAGGGAACTAATCCTGCTGCTGCCAAACTTTGAAGTATTCCGACAGATGCAGAGGAACTTTGAATTATGGCTGTTACAACAGCTCCTGCCAAAATTCCAAGCAGAGGATTATTACCTAAAGTAGCAAAAATATTACAGAAAGATTCCGATTCCTTAAGAGGAGCTACTGCTGAGGACATCATATTAATGCCGATAAACAAAAGTCCGAAACCTATAATTATATTTGCGGTTTCCTTTACTGAAAAACGCTTACCTGTAAGCATAATAATAACACCTATGAAAATTGCCAAAGGAGCTAAAGAAGACGGTGTCAGATATTTTGCCCATTCAGAGCTGGAAACCAGCCATCCTGTAATAGTGGTTCCCACATTAGCACCCATAATAATGCCCATAGCCTGAGTTAAGTTCATAATACCTGCATTTACAAAACCCACTACCATGACAGTAACAGCGGAGGAACTTTGAATTATCGCAGTGATAAATGCACCAAGAAGAACACCCATAAACTTGTTTTTAGTAAGGGCTTCCAACAAAGATTTCATTTTATTTCCGGCAGCATTTTCAAGACCCTGCGCCATAATCTGCATACCGTAAATAAACATACCCAATCCACCTGCAAAGGGGAGTAAGATAGTCATAAACATATTTATTCTCCTGTTCTGTTCATTTTTTTCCTTATAATATATTTAAAAAACTGAATAATAGGAAGATTTAAAATTGCCAAGAGACATATGGTCAGTATATGTGTAAAATCCAATGATATAACTTTAAATACACTGCTGAATACGGGCATAGTAAGCACTGACAGAATTAAAACCATACCTGTTAAAAATGCAAAAATCAAATATTTGTTGTTAAAAAGGAACTTGATACCTGACTTTGATTTGCAGTTAAATCCATGAATAAGTCTTGAAATACAGAGAGTACCAAAAGCCATGGTACTACCAAGAGCAGCACCTCCTTCAAGATATCCCATATAGAAACCTGTCATAGTCATAATACAGATAATAAGCCCTTCAAGACCTATTTTTCCCAAAAAGGATTTAGTCAAGATATTTTCATCTACAGGACGGGGTTTGTCATTCATAACATCAGGTGAATGAGGTTCCAATCCTAAAGCTATAGCGGGCATACTGTCTGTCAAAAGATTTATAAATAAAAGATGTACAGGTGCAAAGGGCAGAGGAAGTCCTGCTATAGAAGCATACAGCACTGCAAGAATTGCACCAAAATTACCTGAAAGCAAAAATTCAATGGAATGTTTAATATTGCGGTAAACATTTCTGCCGTTTTCCACAGCCTTAACAATGGTGGAGAAGTTATCGTCAGTTAAAACCATAGATGCTGCATCTTTGGAAACTTCTGTACCTGTGATTCCCATAGCCACTCCGATATCAGCCTGTTTAAGAGCAGGAGCATCATTTACTCCGTCCCCTGTCATAGCTACTATATTGCCTTTATTTTGCCATGCTTTAACAATTCTGATTTTGTGTTCAGGGGAAACTCTGGCATAAACTGAAATTCCCTCTACAAAATTTTTAAGTTCCTCATCGGATAAATTGTCAATTTCACGACCTTCACAAGCCTCATCAAAATTTTCCAAAATACCAATTCTCTTTGCAATAGCGGAAGCTGTGGTTTTATGGTCCCCTGTAATCATTATTGGTTTTATGCCGGCTTTTTTACATTTTTCAACTGCATCGGCAGATTCCACTCTTGGTGGGTCCATCATAGCAATAAGACCCAGGAATATAAGATTGTTTTCGTCTTCTTCTGTGATGTCTTCATTTCTAAAGTCATTTTTAAAAGACAAAGCAAGTACACGCAAGCCTTCCTTTGAAAAAGTGTGATTTTGTGCAAGTATATTTTCCTTGTGGCTCTCGGTTATATTTTGTATTCCGTCCTTTGTTTTGATTTGACAAATACGATTTATCATTACATCTACAGCACCTTTAACAATCATTACATTGTTACCGTTTATGGTGTGAACAGATGACATGAGTTTTCTGTCGCTGTCAAAGGGCAGCTCACATACTTTGGGGTATTTGCTTCTTTCTTCCGAAATGGAAACACCAAGTTTTGTACCTAAATTTATAAGGGCAGTTTCGGTGGGGTCGCCGATTTCTATGCCTTTTTCGTTGGTGGAGGTGTTGCACAAAATACTGTGAGAAAGCAAAAGTCTTTGACAACTGTCAGACAGGTCAATATCTTTGGCATTTATGCGTTTTCCGTTGGTGTAGTAATCCTCCACTGTCATTTTATTTTGTGTAAGGGTACCTGTTTTATCGGAACAGATAACGGAAACACTGCCAAGTCCCTCTACTGCTTGAAGTTTTCTGATAACTGCATGTTCCTTTGCCATTTTCTGAGTACCGAAACTTAAAACAATGGTTACAATGGAGCTTAATGCTTCCGGAATAGCAGCAACAGCCAAAGCTATAGCAAAGAGGAAAGCGTTTCCGATATTTTCGCCTCTTATAACACTTATTCCAAAAAGTATTGAACAAAAAATCAAAATTAATATAGAGAGTTTTTGTCCGAATTTGTCAAGATTCAGCTGCAATGGTGTTTTCTTTTCGGAAGCGGATTTTAAAAGCCCTGCAATTTTGCCCACCTCAGTGTTCATTCCTACAGAGGTTACTATAAAACTTCCTCGTCCATAGGTTACAAAACTCCCGGAAAAGACCATGTTAGTTCTGTCTGAAAGAGGGGTTTCACCTTGTAATACCTGTGTGTTTTTTTCAACCGGAACACTCTCACCGCTTAAAGCACTTTCATCTATTTTAAGGCTGGCGTGCTCAATAATTCTTCCATCAGCAGGAATATAATCTCCTGCTTCAACCATTACCACATCTCCTGCCACAATTTCTGCTGTAGGGATTTTTTTAATCATTCCATCTCTGATGACTTTCGCCTCAGGGGCAGAGAGTTTTTTCAAACTTTGCAGGGAATGTTCTGCTTTTATTGTTTGCACTGTTCCTAAAACAGCATTTAAAGTGATTACAGCTAAAATTACAACTGTACTTTCAAAATCTCCCAAAAATCCCGATACAGCAGCAGCACAGATTAAAATAATTACCAGAAAATCTTTAAATTGTTCCAGAAAAATTTGCCAGCTTTTTTTCTTTTTGCCATCAGTGATTTCATTTTTTCCGTATTTTTTACGGTTTCTTTCTGCTTCCTCTTCGGATAATCCGCTGGTATGGCTGTTTAGATTTGCCCTTATTTCTGTGATTGTTTGCTGATAAAATTCCTTCATCGCCTTTTCCTCCTGATTTTAAATAAATATTTTGCGAAAAGGCTTAGGAGTTTAAAACAAAAAACTCCTATTGCCTCTTCTTTAGGCAATAAAAGTCTCACCAGTTATAACACGGCACCGGGTGTTTCCACCGTACTGACGATGCCGCCAACATTCATATTGAATGTCGGTTACTCCCTTTTATCTAATTATATTTTATTATGACATATAGATTTTGTCAATAGCTTTTATGTAATCATACTTATTTTTAATAAACAGAATATTAATTTGTTGTACTTTTTAAATTTTTAGTGTAAATTCTCCAATTAGATGCAATCATTTATATGAATATGAATTTAAAATAAGATAATAGGTGTTTTAGATTTTCAGTTACAGAAAATGGCTGACTAAAATCAGAAATATTATATAAAAATAGGGTCTTAAAAGTGTATGGCTGAGAAATACATAAAAATCAGAAAAACTCTAAAATGTCCATAAACAGAAGACAAATGCCCGTTTTTTCAAAAAAATTAACCACAAAATTAATAATTTAAATTAAAAATCAATCTATTATTTTATTTAAAATAACGATTAAAATAGGTTTTAAAAAAATATTTTTGATATTTTATTGACAAAGTTTTGATAATGGTAGTATACTATGCCTGGAATTCCGGATATACAATAACAACAATAAATAACAAGAATATTTGACAATTTTAACGAGAGAAGGAAATAAATATGTACAGCTTTGTCAACGACTACAGTGAATCAGTTCACCCTAATATACTAAAAGCGATTTCTGATACTAATTTTGTTCAATGCCCCGGATATGGCACTGATGACCACTGCAAAACAGCTGCTGATTATATCAGAAAAATAGTGGGGGTACCTGATGCAGATGTTCACTTTATTTCAGGAGGTACTCAGACAAACCTTTTGGCATCTGCGGCATTTCTCAGAGCAGCAGATGGCATTATATGTGCTCAGACAGGACATCCCAATGAATGGGAATCGGGTGCTTTGGAAGTAACAGGTCATAAACTTCTTTTGGAACCTACTGTTGACGGAAAATTGACTGTTGAAAACCTTCAGCACGCTTATGATGTAAACAGTACTGTGTTTACTCCTAACCCGGGAATGGTATATATATCAAATATAACAGAGTTAGGAACAGTTTACAGCAGAGAAGATTTGGAAAAATTATCTGAATTTTGCCACAGCCATAATATGCTTTTCTATATAGACGGTGCCAGAATTGGTTCTGCACTCGCCTGTTCCAATCTTACATTTGAAGACTATGGTCGTCTTTGTGATGCTTTTTACATCGGAGGTACCAAGAATGGTGCACTTATGGGTGAAGCTATGGTAATTGTAAATAATAATCTTAAACCCAACTTCCGCCGTATTTTACGACAAAGAGGTGCTATGCTGGCTAAAGGAAGAATTCTCGGTATTCAATTTGAGGAATTATTTCGTGATGGTCTGTTTATGGAACTTGCTCACCATGCTAACGATGCCATGGCAATTATTCGTGAAGGTATAGAAAATTTGGGATATGATTTGCTGACCGAAAGCAAATCTAATCAATTATTTCCAATATTCTCCGATGAAATTCTCAAAAAAATTGATACAAAATATCAATACACATATCACCATAAAACAAATGATGGCAGAAACTGCATTCGTCTTGTAACTTGTTGGGCTACATATTTTGATCAGTGCCATGCTTTTGTCGAAGATTTAACTAGATGGACAGAAGAAGTAAAAAACAACAAATAGATTTTAATATAATATCAAAATTTATATATCAAGTTAAAAAATCACCTGCAAACAGAAATGCTCTCTGTTTGCAGGTGATTTCTTTTAATTAATAAAAGCAGCTAGGTGAAATTTCTCTGAGATGTTTTTTGGTGTCCTATCAGTATGAAATTATAAAACAAATTACATTTCAAATTCTTTGGGAGCTTCCTGACCCAAAAGGTTTTTAACAAAGTAATACCACTTTTTTGCCTATCATATAATTTGTTCTGAATATATTGTGGAAAGTATTAGGCACAATCATATCAAAATCTTTGTTGTTTTGAATAAGGGCAGCTACAACACCCAAAATATTGCATACATTATCATCAATACCACCATAAGCTATGAAAAGATTTCCTTTGAGATTTTTAGCCAAAAGGCTGTTTTGTTGATCGTCATACATTATATATGGACAAAGATACGGATTTATAAATTTAATTTATATACATTTGCCATTAATCTTCCGGTTTAGTATTATAAAAAATATATGAATTAATTCACAGTATGATTATTAGGTGAGTTTTAAATGAAAATAAAACAACTATAAACTGGTTTTTATCTAACAAACCAGTTGCATTTCAGCAACAGTGTTCAAAGGATTTTTCTTGCTATGAATTTTTCTGTATTTTTCCGGGGAAATTCCAACAATTTTTTTAAAAGTTGATGAAAAATAGGAGCAGTAGGAAAATCCGCATTTTTGGGAAATAATATCTATTGGGTAATTTTCACCTTTAAGAAGGGACTTTGCAAGTTCAATTCTTTGTATTCTGACATATTCAGAAAATTTCATTTGAGAATAGTCAGAAAAAAGCTGACAAAGATAACATTTACTTATATA
This sequence comes from Oscillospiraceae bacterium, assembly GCA_020024235.1. Lineage (GTDB taxonomy): Bacteria > Bacillota > Clostridia > Oscillospirales > Ruminococcaceae > JAHHUA01. Next base: position 8,634 of record JAHHUA010000006.1, on the reverse strand, counting down.
AATGTTGGAGGCAACTTTTTCTAAAGACAAATCTTCATTTAAATGGTCGCATATATACTTGCAAGCTGACTCAATATGCTTATTCTGCTGATTGGCAGGATGAATAAAATCTTCATATGAAGAAAGAATTTTATAGGCTTCATCTATTGCCAGTTTATGATTCATACTTATGTTTAAATTGGGGGTATAGTTTTTGAAACAAAAATCCTCTGATTCAATATCATTATTAAAAAGTATGTAATTATATAAGCTGTTATTAAGTGAGGTTAAAAAAATAAGGACATTTGATGAAAAATCCTCATCTGAAATGAGAATTAAATATTGCTGTTTTTGTCTGATTAATTCTATTGCTTTTTCAATTCCGCAGTTTTTATATGCGTCGCAAATATCCTTTTGATTATATAAAAGTTGTGAAAGTTTAAAATTCATAGTATCCTCCTTATAATTTTATTGGTTAGCTTATGCTAACCAATAAAATTATATTTCATATTAGTTAAAATGTCAAGGTTTATAATTATACTCAAAATTATTTTTAAAATCATAATAAAATATAAAAACATAAAAATAAACTGAAATTATAATTAAAAAAGATATGCTATAATGTCAGTCGTCAGTTAGCAAATGCTAACTAAGAAGGAAAGGCAGGTAAAATATGAGAAAAATTGCGATTTACGGAAAAGGCGGTATAGGTAAATCAACTACAACGTCTAATCTTTCCGAAGCGTTGGCTGAAAAAGGATATAAAGTTATGCAAGTGGGCTGCGACCCCAAAGCCGATTCGACAAAAACAGTTATGGGGGGTAGAAGAATACCTACAGTATTGGAACAACTGAGAAACAAAGGGGAGGACCTATCTTTATCAGATATTGTTTTTGAGGGCTACAATGGGGTATTGTGTGTGGAATCAGGCGGTCCTACGCCTGGAATAGGCTGTGCAGGAAGAGGGATTATTTCCGCTTTTGAAAAATTGGAAGAATTAAAAGCCTTTGAAACCTATAAACCTGACATTGTAATATATGATGTTTTGGGAGATGTTGTTTGCGGCGGTTTTGCAATGCCTATCAGAGAAGGCTATGCAAGAGAAGTTTTCATTGTTTCTTCCGGAGAAATGATGTCGTTATATGCAGCTGACAATATTGCCCAGGCTATCAGAAATTTCGGAAACAGAGGATATGCAAAACTCAGCGGACTGATTTTAAATGCCAAAAACATTGAAAACGAACAACAAATTGTAGATAAAGCTGTAAATGAAATAGGAACAACGGTAATACAATATGTTCCCCGTTCTTCTGATATACAGGCTGCTGAGGCAAAGGGCGGAACTGTATTTGAAAAACTGGAAGACTCTCAAATGAAAGATGTTTACAGAAGTCTTGCTGAAAAAATAATTAACCTCAGTGAAAATACTGAAGAATAAATCATAAAACAGAAAGGAAATAAAAATATGAAAAAATTTGTAGCAGTAATTTTAGCAGCAGCATTGTCTATTACAATGCTTTCATCTTGTTCATCAGAACCAAAGGATAGCACATCTTCAAATACATCTGAAGAATCCTCAAGCTTACAGGCAAGTGAAAGCAGCACAAATGAAAGCGAAGAAAATAAGGAGAATAATAAAGAATTTGTAATTTATTATCCTTCTTATATGCAGGAAAAAGAAGGAGAAAAACTTGTTCTCCCTCAAAAACCTCAAAAAGTAATTGTACTTTCAAATTCAGCTATGCAAATTTTAGCACGCTGTGATATAAAACCAATAGCTTTCAGAAAATCTCCTGATTACATAAAATTCCCCGACTGGGTAAAGGAACTTCCTATGATTGAAACCGGAATGAATAATCTGGATTTGGAAACTGTAATTTCTATGGAGCCGGATTTGGTTATTATGGGAAATCACCTCAAAGAAACTTACGAAAAACAACTTAAAGATGCCAATATTCCTGTTTATTATACAAGTGAAGGGCCTTCCATTTCATATAAAGAAGTAAAGGAAGAGGCTATGGTATTTGCCCGTTCTTTCGGTTCTGAAGAAATGGCTAAGGAAATTGAAAATGAATTTAAAGCAGTGGAAGAAAGAGCTGAAAAATTCAGAAGTTCCACAAGCAGCAAAAAAGCAATGGTTTTGTTCGGTGCGCCACCGGCTTATCAGCAAACATCCATGAGCTACTTCGGAAGCATACTTTCAATGCTGCCTTATGAAAACATATCTGACAAATTAGTAGATGTAAGTCTTCGTATGGCACCATTGGATTTGGAAAAATTAGTTGAATTTAACCCGGAAGTGATATTTGCCATTTCTCCGACAGCACCTACAGCAGATACACTTGAAAAACTTTATAAAGAAGAATTTGATAAAAACTCTAAAATTTGGCTGTCTTTGGACGCTGTAAAAAATGATAGCATTATTTATCTTTCAAGCGAATATGTAACATCTAAAGGAATACATATTATAAACAGCATTAATTCTTTGATTGATATGTTGGAAGGAAAGTTCGGTTCAGATAAAACATCTGCTAAAACTGAAACTACTGAAGTAACAATTAATTATCCTGCAAGCATGAAAGAAAAAGGTTTTACCGAAACTTTGACTTTGAAAAAAATGCCTGAAAAAGTAGTTGTTATGAGTAAAGCTCCTGTTCTTGCTCTGCATGAATTGGGAGTAAAAATGATTGCTATTCCAAAGAGCGGTGCTATACAATGGCCGGCTGATTTAGAGTCTTCTACACAAAAACTGGATGTTGGCATGAATTCAAATTTTGACATAGAAACAGTTATTGCATTGGAACCGGATTTGGTTATTTTAGGCGCTAATTCCAAAGATACATACGGAAAAGTTTTAACTGAAGCGAATATACCTGTTTATTATGTTGACGCAGGTCATACAGTTCCTTATTCCTCAGTAAAAGATCAAACAGTAGCATTGATTGATGCTTTCGGAAAATCATCTGACAAAGGCAAGGAACTCATAGCAAGATTTGATGCTTTGGAAAAGAAACTTAATGAGATGCAAAGCAAATATTCAGATAAAAGTGTAATGGTACTTCAGTCCGCTCCTCCTTCACATTATATCCAAACAGAAAGCGGTTCTCTTGCAACTATGGCAAAAATGATGGGCTTTAAGAATGTGTATACAAATGCTACATCACCTATGGCATTGCTGGATATGGAACAGGCTATAAGCTATAATCCTGATTTGGTACTCTGTGTAGGTGGTTCTCCAAACGGAGAAGCTCATAAAAAAGTTATGGAAGAAGATTTTGCTAAAAATCCAAACTATTGGAATAGTATTCCTGCTATCAAAGACGGTAAAATTCTTTACTTCTCATCAAAATATATTTCCAATACAGGTATAGGCTTTATTGATAATATGGAAGAGTTTATCAATATAATAGAATCCTTTTATAAGGAGTAATTAAATGAAACCAGTTAAAAAATTCTCGGTTTTGCGTGTATCAACCGTACTTTTAATTTTAATAATGTTACTGGCAGCAAGTGCTTTGATATCGGTGGCAGTAGGCAGTGCAGGTTATTCATTAATTGAAATAGTAAAAGCGGTTTTCAGCTCCGAAAGTTCTGCCACAAAAACTATTGTAATGAATTTAAGAATGCCAAGAGTTATAATTGCTATTTTGGTAGGAGCATCTTTAGCTGCAGCAGGCGCATTGTTGCAGTCGGTTATGAAAAACCCTCTTGCGGATCCCGGTACAATAGGTGTATCCGCAGGAGCCGGAACGGCTGCCACAACTATACTTCTGCTTTTTCCCCATATGACTTCTGCCGTTCCCCTTTTTGCATTCGGAGGTGCTTGTCTTGCCTGTTGTCTTATTTACACTATGGCATGGAAAGACGGAGTTGACCCCACCAGAATTATTCTTTCCGGTGTTGCAATAAATTCTGTTTTGGGAGCATATAACGCACTTTTGCAAATGCTTAATTCCGATAGTTTGGAAGGTGTTCTGGCTTTTATGAACGGAAGTTTGTCGGGAAGAAGCTGGTATCATGTTAAATTAGTAGTGGCATATTCTGCTGTAGGGCTGATTTTGGCACTTTTATGTATAAAAAGTGCCAATGCACTGCAATTAGGTGATGAAATGGCAAAAAGTCTGGGAGTAAAAGTCAGCGGAAGCAGGGTATTACTATCGGCTGTAGCTGCATTTTTAGCTGCATCTACAGTTTCCGTAGCCGGAATGATAGGGTTTGTGGGACTTGTTGTACCTCATATTTCACGGTTGGTTGTAGGTTCAGACTATAAAGCCATGCTGCCTGTAAGTATGGTATTAGGTTCGGTGGTATTGTTGATAGCTGATACCATAGGACGAGTTATAGTGCCCGGTATGGAAATTCCTGTGGGAATTATAATGGCTGTCTGCGGAGGACCATTCTTCTTATATATGCTTAGAAAGAGAGGAAAATCAATTGGAAATTAAAGGTGAAAATCTGGTAATAAGTTACGGAGATTACACTGCCGTTGAAAATATTGATATAGACATAAAAAAAGGTGAAATAACTACAATAATAGGTCCTAATGGCTCGGGAAAATCCACAGTTTTAAAGGCTCTTACAAGACTCCTCAAATACCGCAAAGGCTCTGTTTATCTCAATGACAAAAACCTTTTGGATTTTGAAAACAAAGAATTTGCAAGACAAGTAGGTGTCCTTCCTCAAAAGCACAATGCTCCTCCGGATTTTAAAGTAAAAGATTTGGTAGGCTACGGAAGAATGCCTTATCAAAAATGGTACAGCAAAAATAATTCCGATGATGAAAAAATTATTGATTGGGCATTAAAAGCTACAGGAACATGGGATTTAAGAGAAAAATCAATAAATGAGTGTTCGGGTGGTGAATCCCAAAGAGTGTGGATAGCCACTGTTTTAACCCAACAGCCGGAAATTCTTTTTTTGGATGAGCCTACTACATATTTGGATATTTCACATCAATTAGAAACTATGAGACTTGTAAAAAAACTCAATAAGGAATCAGGAATAGGCATAGTTATGGTTTTGCATGATTTGACACAGGCCCTTGAAATAAGCGACCGCATTGTAGTTATCTGCCATGGAAAAAAATACAGTGAAGGCACTCCGTCCGATGTTATCACTGCTCAAATGATGAAAGAAGTTTACAATGTGGACTGCGATATAATTAATGTACCGGGCAGAAATAAGCCTTTAATAGCTTATAAAGAAATAATATAGGAAAGGATATATATACTATGAGTAAAGGAAATGAGATTATTTCTCGACTTGGAAAATTAAGAGATATAACCTGTTCCAAGGATATAAAAGGTTTGACTGCCGCTATGTTTCCCGGTACTCACTGCCCGCTTATGGGTGCTGCAATGGCAGTAAAAGGAATAAAAGATGCTGTTCTTTTGGTAGTGGGAACTGATGAATGTACATATTACACCAAGCATATGACAATTCATTCAGAAGAATTCGGAGGACTTAACGGAAGATGCGTTTCAGCTGTTCTTGATTCATCAGATGTAACATTCGGATGCAGAAAAATGCTGGATAATGCTGTTGAAGAACTGGTAAAAGAATATAAACCCAGTGCGGTTTTCTTAGTATCTACCTGCGTTGTGGAAATTATCGGAGATGATATTGAGGCAATGGCTGACTGTTATACCGAAAAATACGGCATACCTTTCTTATCTGTACACACAGAACATTTTAAATGTGAAAACCATATTCCGGGTATAGAGAGAACTATTACCGCTTGCTTTAATATTATGGAAAAAACAGAGAAAAACAACTCTGTAAATATTATCGGACAGCGTTTAGGCAGATTTGAAGATACGGAGCTTTATAAACTGCTTTGTGAAAATGATATAAATATAGGTATGCAGCTTCCCTGCGGATGTACTGTGGAAGAAATAAAAAAAGCATCTGGAGCAGGTATCAATATCATATTAAATCCCATAGGACTTCCTTTGGCTGAAAAAATGAAAGAAAAATTCGAAATTTCCTATGTGTTTTTTGATAAATTTACAAATCCTGATAAAATCTTAAGGGCTTATGAAAAGCTTTTTAAAACCCTTGATAAACCTGTACCTGAAAAAATTTACGAAATCTACAAAAACGCTAAAAATGCAGAAACTCAAGCAGCAGCTAAACTTGACGGTATTACATACATTTACGGCAACACTCCTTTTGACTGTATGGAATTTAATCAGTTTATGGTTAAACTGGGAATGAAACCGGAAATTATTCAAACTGTCAGTGTAGACATTGAAAAAGACAAAGAATATTTGGACGATATTTTGGCAAAGGCTGACCCATATGTAACAAAAACAGCTAATATAGCTCCTTTACAGTATGTATATGATGTAATTCATCCCAATTTGTATTTGGGACATGAATTTGCCGATCGTCTGCGTAAAAAGGCAATAGCAATGGTTAGATGTGATAGAGCATCTAGTATGCTGGGATTTGAGATAACTGAGTTTATCACAAAGGAACTGGTGAGAGCTGCCGATGAATCAAGAGAACTTAAAAAGGAGATTTAACCATGAGCTTAACAAGATTTCTTCCTGTTCCGTCAGACAGAATGGGAATAATTTGGAGTTTGCTTCCTATTGAAAATACAGTTATTTTGGAGTATGGTCCGGCAGGAACAACTCATTTCAGTATGGGTCTTTTCGGTGAATTGGGGGCTAATCAGGAAAATCATCTTTTTACTACTCATATGAGTGAAGATGATGTGGTAATGGGTGATACAAAACGACTGGAAGAAGCTATTGTGGAAATTGATAAAAATTTATGCCCCAAAGTTATATTTGTTGTAGCATCATCAGTGGCTGCAGTAATAGGCTCGGATATAAAGGGTGTCTGCAATTATATGCAGGAAAAGGTTCGTGCAAAGCTTCTTTCGTTTGAACAAGGCGGTTTTAGAGGGGATTATTCTTCCGGCATTAAAGAAACATATAAGTTATTAGCTAAAGAAGTTCCTGTGGATAACCCGAAACCGCAAACAGACAGAGTTAATTTAATCGGATTTTCCATGGGTTCTTACAGAGCGGCTTCCGACAGAGCAGAAATAGCTCGGCTTTTAGATAGAGCCTTTGGCATAAAAATAGGTGCATATCTTTGCGGAAAAACAGCTATTGAAGATATTGAAAATATGGGTGGAGCCTTAGCTAATCTTGTTATAAGAGATGAGGGGGTTGACGCTGCCGAAATACTTCGCAAAAGATTTGGAACACCATATATTAAAGGTGCTCCATACGGATATAAGGGCACACTTAAATGGCTTGAAGAAATTTCGGAGGTTATAGGAAAACCTATTAATCCGAAATGTTTGAAGGAAATTAATGACAGAATAGCAGATACTGTATATTATCCAATGAATACAATGATGCTGAAAAAAGATAAGCCCCTTGCTGTATTAATCGGTGAATATGAAACTGTAACGGGAATAGGTAAATTTTTGGCTGAAATGGGATTTCCAAGTCAAAAGAAAATATGCCTTCACAGCCTTAAAAACATTATAAATCCTGACGCATCAGTAATGTACTATAAATCCGAAAAAGAGAGAATGGACGAACTTGAAAATCTTCACAGATGTATTATTTTAGGTGATGATCCTTCTATGAGTTTTTGTGCCAGGGACAATGTATTTTTAAGGATAAGTATGCCTGTTGTACGGGGTGCTCAAATTGCTGAACACTTGCCTGTTATGGGTATAAGAGGTGCTGATTTTATTACAGAATATCTGGAAGAGTATTTGCAAATGCTCAGATAAAATATTATTAAACAAAAATAAGCCTGTTTTTGCAGAACAGGCTTATTTTTTCATTAAAGAAAACTGCTAACAATGTGAAACAGTAAGGTAAATATATATAAACCATCATATATTTACATTTTTACAAAACTGAAGTATATTTATTTGTATTAATTATATTTGTATTTTTTACACAATTCATGAACAGATTCAGCAAAAATGGAGCGTGAATGTTTACATTGATCAGTATTGCTGTTTTTCTTGACCAAATAATAGTTTCTCAAATCACTCCAATAATTATTGGCTTTTAGCCAATTAATTTTTTTATGTAACATATAGTAATTGCTTGGTTGTTCGCACCACTGATATGTATTATTGTTTTTGTTGAAACGAATATATTCTTGATGTTTATAGTTGTCATTATCAATATAGTTTTTTACAATCGCTAAATCGCAACTATGTATTATCTTAGAAAATTTCTTATTTTTAAATTTAAAAGTAATAACACGAGTTGAATTTTCACAATAATCATAGCCATAGTGTATAATAACTTTATTAAAAGCAGTTATTAAAATTTCTTTTATTGCTTTTGAAGTGTATTTTTGCTCTTCATCGTTAATTTCAATATTAACATCAAAATCAAATCCAATATTTGATTTTCTATCATATGTAATCATATTTTGTTTTGAACTTCCAATAAATCTAAAATCAAATGTAAATTTATCTCTTACTAGATCCTGAACATGGTGAATTATTTGTATAAGTTCTTCTTTTACTGATTTTGCTTCATTTTTTGACACATAAACAAAATCATGTTTCATATATTTATCCTCCTAAAATTTGTTTACCACAACCGACCATTTAACATTATTTTATTAAATCATTTCATTATACTCATATTTAATATTTTGTCA
>JAHHUA010000059.1 GCA_020024235.1 Oscillospiraceae bacterium | reverse complement strand
ATTTTAAGCTATATAATGACTCTTTTTTATCAGCTTATAAACAGCGGCATTATGAAAAATCAATCCCCTGCTGTGTTGGCTTTGGAATTTTACTCATCACTTTATATAATTTTTCAGCGATACTATGTTTCTCCTGTGGAAAACATTGATGAAATTGAACCACTTACCGAAAGCATGATAAAAGAACATATAGCCCAATTTTGCAAGAATAATTTAATATAAAGGAGTAATTATTTTGATTAATGAACAAAACAAAAAAAGCCTTGCAGCAAAGACTTTTTTGATTACGCTTATTTTATCTTTGATAGTCTATTTGCCGTTTGTAATCTATGATAAGGGGTATTTCTTTTTTTTAGGGGATTTTAATGTACAACAAATTCCTTTTTACCGTTTGGCTCATGATGCTGTCAGAAGCGGTGATGTACTATGGAATTGGAATACGGATTTAGGTGTAAATTTTATAGGTTCCTACAGCTTTTATCTGTTATTTAGCCCGTTTTTTTGGCTCACACTTCCCTTTCCCGGTTCATGGGTTCCTTATATGATAGCTCCGCTTTTGGCACTTAAAACTGCCTGTGCAGCACTGACATCATATTTATATATTGAGCAGTTTACCAAAAATAAATTTTATGCTCAAATTGGCTCAATGCTTTATGCTTTTTCGGGATTTCTCATATACAACACCTTTTTCAATCACTTCCATGAAGCTGTTATATTCTTTCCTCTGCTTTTAATAGCTGTGGAAGAACTGGTTGTCCGAAACAGAAAAGGCTTATTTATATGTGCTGTAGCATTAAACTGCATTGTAAATTATTGGTTTTTCATTGGTGAAGTGGTATTTGTCATAATATATGTGTTTGTAAGAATGACTTCCGTTCAATGGAAAATGACTTTTAAAAAATTCTTTAATATTGCTTTTGAATCTGTAGTGGGTCTTGCCATAGCCATGGTGGTTTTACTGCCTTCTATTATGGCTATTGCAAATAATCCCAGAACCACTGCCGACAATATTCTGACAGGTTGGAATTTTTGGATTTACTGGGCTGAACAAAGATTACCCGCTATTATTCAAAGTATGTTCTTCCCCCCCGATTTACCTTCACAGCCAAACTTCTTCCCTGAGCACAAGGCAAAATGGTCCTCTATGACATTATGGCTGCCGCTGGTTTCTATGACGGGTGTTATCTCTTATGTACTGTCTGCGAAAAAAGACTGGCTCAAAAAAATCCTGATTACCTCTCTTATTTTTGCAATAATTCCCGGATTTAACAGTGTCTTTGTGTTATTTAATGACTCCTATTATGCCAGATGGTATTATATGCCTATACTTATGATGTGTCTTGCCAGTGCATTGGCTTTTGAAAGACGAAATGTGGATATTAACCGAGGTTTACGGTGGACTTTTGGGTTTACACTTTTATTTACTGTGGCAATAGGACTTACTCCAAATAAAGTTGATGACGAATACAAAATCGGTCTTAGCAAATACCCTGAAAGATTTTGGGGATATGTAATTATTGCTTTTCTATGTCTTGCTGTAACATATATTCTGTTTAAACAACTTCGGGACAGCAGATATTTCCGAACATTGCTTTTTGTTTCTGTTTCTGCCATATCTGTAATTTTTTCATGGATTTATATAGGCTTGGGAAAATGCTACTCCGATAATACAGAATGGATAAGAAATACCGCCATAGCAGGCAGGGATAATCTTATAACTCATAAAAATACCGATGAATTTTTCCGTACAGATATTTATAAAAGTATGGATAATCTTGGTATGTACTGGAATATTCCCAATATTCAGGCTTTTCATTCTATAATACCTGTATCTATTATGGATTTTTACCCCAATGTAGGTGTAAAGAGAGATGTATCTTCAAAACCGGAAATCCAATATTATCCTCTCCGTTCACTGCTTTCGGTAAAATATTACTATGTTCCTCAAAATAAGGATAATGAAGAATCAAGTATGTATGGATTTGAATATTTTGATGAACAATATGGCTTTAACATTTATAAAAACAATTATTATCTTCCTATGGGATTTGGCTATGACACTCTTATGACCCGTGAGCAGCTTATGGATGTTCCCAAAAATGACCGTTCAAATGCCATTTTAGGTGCTATGGTAGTTGAAGATGAAGAAACAACTGAAAAATACTCTCATATTATGGATAAACTTGATAATTATTACCTGGCTCACAGCACTGAAGATGAATTTGAAACAGATGTAGAAAACAGAAAAGCTCAATCTGCTTACTACTTCCATAAAGATAACAAAGGCTTTACCGCAAAAGCCAACCTGGAAAAACCCACACTTATGTTTTTCAGTGTACCCTATGAAGAAGGCTGGACAGCCTATGTAAACGGAAAACCTGCTGATATTATAAAAGCAAATCTGGGTTTTATGGCAGTGGAAATTCCTTCGGGAGAATGTGAAATAAGATTTAACTTTATGCCAAAGGGAATTAAATTAGGGGCTGTTATAAGCATAATCGGAATTTTGACAGCCATAATTTATGTATATGCTTTTAATATGATAAAAAAAACCAATCATAAGCAAATAATTAAAAGCAAAAAAACAAACACCCAAACAGAACTTCCTCAAAATACTGAACAGAAAAATTCTCACACTGACAAAGGGGATGAAAATTAAAATGAATATTTTATATTTAGTTATACCCTGTTATAATGAAGAAGCAGTTTTAACTGAAACTTCAAACAGACTTAAAGTTATTATGGAAAATATGATTTCCTCGGGAAAAATTTCTTCTGAAAGCCGTGTTATTATGGTAAATGACGGCAGTAAAGATAAAACATGGGAAATTATATCCAAACTTCATGAAAATAACAAACTTTTCGGCGGAATAAAGCTTTCACGAAACAAAGGGCATCAAAATGCTCTTTTAGCGGGACTTATGTATGCAAAAGAGCACTGTGATATGGCTATTTCACTGGATGCGGATTTGCAGGACGATGTAAATGCCATTGAAAAAATGGTGGACGAATACTTAAAAGGCAATGATATAGTTTACGGTGTCAGAAGCAGCCGCAAAACCGACACTTTTTTTAAAAGAACTTCTGCTGAAGGATTTTATAAATTCATGCAGATTTTAGGGGTGGATATTGTAAACAATCATGCTGATTATAGACTTATGAGCCGTCGTGCATTAGAATCCCTTTCTGAATATAAAGAAGTAAACCTGTTTTTGCGTGGGGTAATTCCGCTGATAGGTTTTAACAGTTCCATAGTTACTTATGAACGCAATGAAAGATTTGCCGGGGAATCTAAATATCCTCTTAAAAAAATGCTGTCCTTTGCTTTTGATGGCATTACTTCTTTCAGTGTAAAACCCATAAGATTTATTACTTTGTTAGGATTTTTAATTTTAGCTTGCAGTTTTATAGGTCTTATTTGGCTCCTTGTTTTAAAACTAAGTGGAAAAACCGTTCAAGGCTGGACAACCCTTATGGGTTCTGTATGGTTTATAGGCGGTATTCAGATTTTTGCACTGGGTGTTATCGGTGAATATGTGGGTAAAATTTACAAAGAAGTTAAAGCCCGTCCCCGCTACACAATAGAAACTATATTAGATGACATTTCAAAATAACAGAAAAAATCCCGATTATCACAATAAATGATAATCGGGATTTTTTATTAATGAGTTTTTTGCATTTCAAGATTTTTTATTTGTTTTTCCAGATTTTTTATACGGCGATTTTTTTCATCTTCGGAAAGAATTTTATTTTGTTTAATTCTTTCAATTTCTGTTTTCAACCGCTTAATTTTATCATCTTGGGAACTTCCCTCGATTTTTCTGACAGGATCAATTCTGTTTACAGATGAAATTTCTATACCCATTAGTTAATCCTCCTTTTATTTTTCAGCAGCTTCAGTGGTTTTATCGGATTTATCTTCAGTTTTATTATCTATACCTTCCCATTTGTCAAAGCGGGACATAACCTCATCAAATGTGTCATGGCAAATATCAGGAAGTTTTTTGGTTCCGCCCACAACTACACCTGCTGCAGCAAAGCCTTTAGCTACTGCACCTCTGAGAAGGGCAATTTTGCTTTCATCACCGCCGCTGAGAGCTTTTGCCATATCCATAATTCTGGTAGCTACTGCATCAACAGAAAATTCTCCGCCCGGTTCCAAAGATTTTTTAGCTTTTTCAATATCCTCTGTGGTGAACTTAGAAAAATCAATTTTTCCCTGAGCCATAGCATACATATTGTCCTGTGTGCCAAACATTGAAGTGATAAGGTTGTTAAACTCATTTAATTTCTGTTGTGCCAAAGCAGGAAGCTTAACTCCGCTTACACCCAGCTGGTCTTTGTTATCTGCTGATGACGTTTTTGCAGGTGTCAGTGCTGCTGCGGGTATAGGTTTGCTATAAGTATTAGGCATTGAAGCATTCATATTTGTAAGAAAGAAATTATCCTGTTTAGCTTGTTGAGCTTTCAAATCGCTAACCAAAGCTTTTCTTTCTTCTGCTGACATTTTTTCAGGTTTTGCAGCTTTTATCTGAGCTTTAACATCAACTTTTGACATACCTGCTGTAATACCATTCATATTCATATAAACAACTCCTTTTGAAATATATTAGTTTATTTCCCTTTGATACATATATCGACATATTTTTGTAAAACTTTAGTATTTTAAGAAGAACTTATAATATATTTCAAATAAAATTTTGAGTTTAGCCTACATAATGTGAATTAAGCTGATCTTTTACTTCCTTGGGTAAATTGTCGGGATAGATAAAATAATTAGCTGTTCCATAACCTTTCTTTATTGTGATATAACACAAAGGGCCATTAAAATCCGCATCAGCAATAATTGCATTTTCCAAAATTTCTTTTATTAATTCAGGATCTGTAACAGTGCAGAAAGAATTATCTTCATTGTAGGCACCCTCGGAATAGTAATCGATATTTGATTGTATAAACCTATTTTCAAAATAACCGGGAGCCTGTATATCAATTTTACAGTCTTGTGGTGGCTCTTTTTTATCAGATAAGTCAATACCCATTTCTTTTAATGCAGCCAGAGTATTCACATATTTATCGGTGATTATATATCCGGGTGATGAATATATGAAGTCCTTTATTTCATAGTCGAGATAAATATGGCATATATATGCTCCTCTGTGTTCTGTCAAATCATTTAATGTTTCTGCTAACATATCATTTTTTATAGCCTGAATTAACATTTCATAATTTTCTTTGGTTTTATATTTTTCCAATAATTCAATATTTTCTCCATAACCTGTTGTAATCTGCACATCTTCAATCTGTTCTACAGGAGCTATAAACACATTACATTTTTGTTTTTTTAATTCCGGGCTTTCATTTAACAGCATGAGTTTTTTATACATATCTTTTGGAATATATTCAAAATAATTTCTTGTTACGGTTTTTCCGTTTTTTAATTCATATTCAATAGTGCAATTAAGATACTTAGAATTTTCATCATCATTCCTTACATGCAGATTTTCCAAAATTGTTTTATGAATTGTTATAATTATTTCTTTTTCATTTTCACTTGTGTACTTAATTGGTTTATGATTCAGTGATACACCGGTTTCACTATTTATTACACCTTCATTTCGATAAACTCCATAATAATCTATATTTGCAGATTTAATCTTTTCGGGATTAGGAATATAGCTTTCATATCCAAACCAGCCTGTGCGAGCCAATACCATAAACAAAGGAGCTGCCAAAATACAAAGTATCAAAACTACATGATTTGTTATTTTAAGTTTCATGCTGCGGGTAAAAATCCCCTGTAAAATAAAGTAGTATAAAAATCCGTAAATTCCTGCAAAAATAATTGTCATAATGCTTGTATATTGTTTTCCTGACATTGAAGATGTAATTATAGCAGAAACAGAAGCTATACCGAATACTCCTACAGTCATAACAAGTTTATATACAAATCCGGAAATATCGGAGCTTTGAGCAATTTCGCTTTTTCTTTTTTTGTATATTATTAATGCAGCAGCAAAGAATACTATTGCCAAAACAGCCCAAACATAAGTCATGATATTTATATTTTTAAAAAGATCGGAACTGATATAATCATTTGATTTACCTACTACAGATACAAAAATCATATTTATAGGTGAGCTGAGAACTCCTTTTCCAAAGAAATTCTGATTTAGTGTATAGCCTTTTACAAACGTTGTCAGAATCAAATTTGAAAGCATAATTGTCAATGGTACAATTTCTGACAATGACACTGAAAAAATTACAGCATCAAATGTTGTATTTGCACATACACAGCTTAGGAATATAATGGACAGGAATGACAGAATATAAATTATCATTCTTACCATTTCAAGTAAAATTACTCCTGTGGTTGAAATTCCTAATTCACATCCGGTTTTCATTAAATAAATATTTGAGAAACCGTTAATGCCAACCACACTTAAATAGCAGATTATTACAGGCACTATCATAACAGTAGCCACAGCGGCATAATTTGCTGACATCATAATCTCTCTTTTTACAGGTAAAGCGTGGTAAACATCAATTTGTTTTTTATTGTGCATATAGTTGTTTACAATAATACCAAGAAGCATTGCTACAACTATAATTAAAAGCATATACAATATATTTGAGGGTTGCGTATAAACATTTCCCTGTCCACAAAACATATTTTCAATATAATCTTTTGTTAAAACACCGTTTTCATTATATATTAAAATTCTTTTTACAGATGACATATACATTCCCGGATAAATGATAAATGAAAAAATTAAATACATTAATGCTGCCCATTTAATTTTATATAATGTGTTTTTGTAAGTTGACAAAAATAATTGTCCGTTAGAATATGATTTTATTGTAGTCATAACCAATCGCCTCCATTTCGTAGATAAATACTTCCTCCAATGACATAGGCATAGATTCTGTAAATACAGGGTTTAAATCATTTAATTTTTCGATTATTTCTTCCCCTTTGCATTTAGCGGCAATAGTTGCAATTTTGCCCTGAATATCCACTGTCATCACATTGTTAAACATAAGTCTTTCTTTTTCCGGAACTACATTAAATGCCGCCTGAATTTTACAGAAATGATCACCGATTTCCTGAGAAGTAATTTTAACAATTAACTCACCATGGTGCATAATGCAAACTGTATCACAAAGATCTTCCAGTTCCCTGAGGTTATGAGATGCTATAATCACAGACATATTACCAAGGCTTACTTCCTCAGCAATAACTTTTCTCACCGCAACTCTGACAACAGGGTCAAGTCCGTCAAAAGCTTCGTCCAAAAGCAAATATTTAGGGCAGCAGCTTACTGCAATAATCAAAGCCGCCTGTCTGAACATACCTTTTGAATAAGTTGAAGTGCGTTTCTTGGAGTCAATGGGAAATTTAGTTAAAAGTGATTTAAATTTTTCCTCATCAAACTTTGGATAAACAGATTTATAGAATTTACCTACCTGTTCCAAATTCAATGTGCTTGGAAAATACATATCATCAGATACATAAAATATTTCCAATTTTGCATCCATGTTTTCAAATACTTCTTCTCCATCAACTTTTATACTGCCGCTGTCAGGTTTATATACTCCCACCAAGCTTCTTAACAGAGTGGATTTACCGGAACCATTGGTTCCTACCAATCCGGTTATGGAATTATCATCAAAATACAGTGACATATTATTAACTGCATTATAATCATCAAATTTTTTCACCAAATTACTTACTTGTATCATAACCTACTCCCTTCTTGTACTCCTGTTCTACAATTTCGATGACCTCAGTTTTTTTCATACCGTAAAGTCTAACTTCATAAATTGCCTTTGACAGATTTTCTATTGTTTCATCGGTATAAAGCGTTTTTTCCTTCACATCTTCACAGATAAAACTTCCTCTGCCTGATGCAGAATAAATTATTCCGTCTTTTTCCATATCCTGATAGGCTTTTTGCACTGTGTTGGGGTTTATACCTAAATCAGTGGCAAGACTTCGCACAGATGGCATTTTATCCCCCGGCTGTAAAACTCCATACATAATAAGCTCCAATGTTTTCTTTTTGAGCTGTTCGTAGATCGGTATCCGACTTTTTAAATCAACTAAAAACACTTTATCTCTCCTTTCTGTAGCGTGTATTAAGTGTACTATTTGTTCTACTACAGTTATGATAACAGATAAAAATAAATAATGCAAGTGTTTTTTTATTTTTTAACAATTTATTCATATTTGTTGTAAAAAATATCGCTTAAAACTTTTATAGCTATTTCGGTTTCCTCCTGTTTAATGCCTGTATAAGTAATTAAAAGATTGTGTAAGGATTCTTCATCCTTTCCATAATAATACTCCGATAAAAAACTGAGTTTAACACCTTTTTCTTCAGCTTTTTTCTTTATAATACTGTCGGGAATTTCCGTTTTTAATTTCAGCACAAAATGTAGTCCTGCATTTTTTTCTAAAATTTTAAAATCACCACTATGGAAATATTTTTTTATATATTCAACAATAATATCCCTTTTACCCCTATATATCTTTGACATTTTATTTATATGTCGTTCAAAATATCCTCCGTTAATAAATTCCGCCATAGTAAGCTGTTCCAAAACCGACACCGAACTGGACATAAAATCGAAAACTTCATCGGCTTTTTTTAGCAAATTTTCAGGTAAAACCATATAGCCGATTCTGACAGCCGGAGATACGGATTTGGAAAAAGTATTCATATATATAACTCGGCTGCTTTTGTCAATACTAAACAATGACGGCATAGGCTTTGCCTTAAATCTAAACTCGCTGTCATAATCATCTTCTATGATATATCTGCCCTCTTTTTCATAACACCAGTTTAATATTTCTGTTCTTCTGCCGATTGGTGTGGTTATACCACTGGGAAAATGATGGGACGGAGAAAAATGCACTATATCAGCTTTGCTTTTTCTCAGTTCTTCCACCGATATACCCTTACTATCCATTTCAATTCTGGAATATGGTATATGATTATAGTCGTAAATTTTGGATATTTTATGATAACCGGGATTTTCTATACCTATCAATAAATCCTTCCCCAAAATATTTCCTGACATAGAATATAAATTTTCTGTACCGCCTCCTATTATAATCTGCTCATAGCTTACATCTATGGCTTTAAACTGTCTAAGATAATCTGCTATGGCTTTTCTCAAGGCTGTATTTCCTTTATAATTTTGTTGTGTCAGAAGTTCCTCATCTTTTTCTGACAGAATTTTTCTCACTATTTTTGACCAAGTGGAAAAAGGAAAATCCTCCGCTGATACAGAATTCCGGCTTAAATTTATATATTTTCTCTCCTCAAAAAAAGGTTTTGGCTCGATAATTTCCATATGTACTTTTTGCTTTGTAATAAGTTCAACTTTACAGGCAAAATACCCTTTTTTTGATTTGCTTTCTATATAACCTTCACTCATAAGCTGACCATAGGCATTTTCTACAGTAATAACACTGACATCTAAATTTTTAGCCAAACTGCGTTTGGAGGGCAGTTTTTCTCCATATGTTATAATTCCTCCTGTTATGTCATCTTTAATAAAAGAATATATCTGCATATAAATAGGAGTTTTACTGTTCTTATTTATATTATAAGTAAGCATTTTTTAATCACCTCATATTTTTTTACAATTTATTAAATACTATTTTATCATAATTTGCTTTAATATTGCCGTTTTTTACTTAATTAGGGGACATCTGATATTATTATATTATTTCAAACTGGTTCTTTTAATAATATCACTATTAGCTATACTATTCATTGTTGTTACATAAACAG
>JAHHUA010000058.1 GCA_020024235.1 Oscillospiraceae bacterium | reverse complement strand
ATTTTAACTTATATTTATTTTATGTAATAGAAAAATTAATAATATTTTGAGAGGTAATTTTTATGACAATCAGAAAAATCATTCATCTAACATTAACATGGCTTTTAGTTATTACTGTAATTAATACCGGGCTTATATTTTTTATGCTCAACGGCAGCCAGAATGATGGAAAAATAGTAAATATGACTGCTATTGTCCGTGGAGGAACTCAAAGAATTGCAAAACTTCATATGATGAATCAGCCTGTTGATGATTTGGTAGATAATTTAACTAAAACTATCGACGGTCTTATTTTGGGTAATAAATCAATGGGCATACCCAAAGCAACAAATAAAAAATATATTGAAAAAATGAATGAAGTAAAAAAATACTGGGAAAATGAAATGATTTTACAAATGATTCATGAACCGGGAGATCATAATCCTCAGGAATTTTATAAAAAAAGTGAGCATTTTTTTAATCTTACAAATGATGCTGTTAATATAGCGGAATCTTTTTCAACAGCAAAAATTTTCAGAATGAAAATTTACGCAGTTTGTTCTCTTGTTTTTTATGTTCTTTGTTTTGCTGAAATTTGGAGAAATCTCAGTAAAAAAGTATTAAAACCTCTTAAATTATTGGAAAAAGATGTTTCTGAAGTAGCTCTTGGCAAGTTGTCCACTCCAATAGACTATAAATCAAATGATGAATTGGGTTCATTGGCAGAAAGTATGCGTAAAATGATAGGAAATATCAGAAAGTACATAGAAGATATACAATATGAACTTAAAGAAATATCCGATGGAAATTTATCATTTAGCAAAGATTATAATATAGATTATATGGGAGATTTTATAGCTATAAAGGAATCTTTGGATAAAATAGTAAATGCACTTAATTTGACAGTAAGAGGAATCAGTGAAAGTTCTCAGCAGGTTTCAATCAGCACTTCTCAGGTATCTGTTACAATGCAAATGATAGCAGAAGGTGCAGCAGAAGAAGCACGCTCTATGGATGAACTTACAAATAACATAGAAACAGTGTCAAAACACGTGGAAAATACAGCGGATAGTGCAGCTCATGCAGGCAGCATGACTCAAAAAGTTCAAAAACAAATAGAATATTGCGGAGAACGTATGGAAGAAATGATAGGTGCCATGAATAAAATTGCCGAAAGTTCTGCCGGAATAGAAAAGATTACAAATGTAATAGAAGATATTTCCATGCAGACAAATATGCTTGCACTTAATGCGTCAGTAGAAGCAGTCAGAGCAGGAGATGCAGGAAGAGGATTTTCTGTTGTTGCAGATGAAGTTCGTGCTTTAGCCAATAAGAGTTCCGAATCTGTAAAAAACACATCTGTATTTGTACAGGAATCTATAGCAGCTGTTAAAAACGGAGAAGAATTACTTTCTCAAACTGCCGATTTGCTTAAAGAAGTTATAAAAATGGTACAGGAAGTAACCGGTGCAGTGGATTCAATAGGTTCTGATACAGCACAACAGTCCTCTGCAATAGCAGATATTAAGAACAAAATTAGAAATATTACAGATGTTGTTCAAAATAACAGTGCAACAACAGAAGAAAGTGCTGCTGCCGGCAGAGAATTATCAGAACAGGCAAATATACTTAAAAATCTGGTAGGTAAATTCCATTTATATAATAAATAATATTATTATTTTTACTTTCTTTATTTAAATAATTGTCATTATCTTAATTAATATCAATAAGCCAAACACTTGAATTAAAAATAATACAGTGATATAATAAAATGAAAATTTAATTATTTATAAGGAGAAAGCAATATGAGCGAAAAAGAAAAATTTTATATAACAACAGCTATTGCATATACATCAAAAAAGCCCCATATAGGCAATATGTATGAAATAATTTTTACTGATTCCATTGCCAGATATAAAAGACAAAAAGGATATGATGTATTCTTTTTAACAGGTACTGATGAGCATGGTCAAAAAATTGAGGAAATTGCAAACGGAATGGGCATTTCCCCAAAAGAACATGCTGACAACATCTCCAATGAAATCAGAGCTATGGACGATATGATGAACTGCTCCTATGACGGATTTATCCGCACAACTGATGAGCACCATGAAAAAACAGTACAACATATTTTTAAAAAGCTATATGACCAGGGCGATATATATAAAGGAAAGTACGAAGGCTGGTACTGTGTACCCTGTGAATCTTTCTATACCGAAAGTCAGCTTGTTGACGGCTGCTGCCCTGACTGCGGAACTAAAGTTATCAAGTCCAGTGAAGAAGCATATTTCTTTAAAATGAGCAAATATCAAGACCGCCTTATAAAATATATTGAAGATCACCCCGGATTTATAGAGCCGGAATCCCGCAAAAAGGAAATGATTAACAACTTTTTAAAACCCGGACTTCAGGATTTATGTGTAACCAGAACATCTTTTAAATGGGGTATTCCCGTTGATTTTGACCCTAGCCATGTTGTATATGTATGGCTTGATGCTCTTTCAAATTATATTACTGCAATAGGTTATGATGTAGACAGCCAATCTCAGCAGTATGACAAGCTCTGGCCGGCAGATTTGCATGTAATCGGCAAGGATATTATCCGTTTTCACACCATTTACTGGCCTATTATGCTTATGGCTTTGGGTCTGCCTTTGCCTAAAAAGATTTTAGGTCATCCATGGCTTTTGTTTGGTGAAGACAAAATGAGCAAGTCAAAAGGAAATACTATGTATATTGACGATTTGGCTAAGCTTTTCGGTGTGGATGGCATAAGATACTATCTGCTCAGTGAAATGAGTTATGCGCAGGACGGCTCTATAACTCCCGAATCACTTATAGCAAGATTTAACAGCGACCTTGCAAATACCATAGGAAACCTTGTAAACCGCACAGTTACCATGGCTAACAAGTATTTTGACGGAGTTGTGGCTGATAACAATATTGCTGAAGATGTGGATAATGAGCTTAAAACACAGTGTATTAATTCCTACAGAAAATTTACTGACTGTATGGATAAATACAGAGTTTCCGAAGCTGTTTCCGCTATTATGGATTTGGCAAGACGCAGCAACAAATATATTGATGAAACCATGCCTTGGGCTCTTGCAAAAGATGAAAGCAAACTGCCAAGACTTCAAACCGTGCTTTATAACCTTCTTGAATCCATTAGATATATTGCAGTTATGTTAAAGCCTATTATTCCTGAAACTGCCCATAAGATTATGACTCAGATTAACAGTGATGTTTTTGATATTGACAGCCTTGAAAACTTCGGCAGCGGTAATATTTCAAAAGTAGGTACAGCCGAAATTCTTTTCAGCAGACTTGATGAAAAAGAAATGATGGCTAAAATCAGAGAAATTTACCCATTGGCTGTACAAACTGAGGAAAAAGAAGAACCAAATAAAAAGGAAAAGAAATCCGAAAAACCCCAAGGTGTAGCATCTGTAATTGATTTTGAAGATTTTACGAAAGTTGAACTTCGTGTTGCAAAGATTTTGGAATGTGAACCTGTACCGAAAGCTGACAAGCTTTTAAGACTTCAGCTTGATGACGGTGAACAGGGCAGACAGGTAGTTTCAGGTATTCACACCTGGTATGAACCTGCTGATTTAATCGGAAAGAAAGTTATTCTTGTATCAAATTTAAAACCTGCAAAGCTCAGAGGTGTTATATCAGAAGGAATGATTCTTGCCGCTGATACTGACGAAAATACTGCCAAAGTTATTTTTGTTGATGACAGCATTCCCGCAGGTGCAAAAATTCACTAATTGGGATAAATCCGTTATACAGACATAAAAACAAACTTATAATACAGCTCTCGTATTTTCTCTATAGGATTTTGCGGGAGCTGTATTGAAATTTTAAAATTAAAAAAGGTGAAAAAATGACAGAAAATATATTTGATTCCCATGCCCATTATGATGATGAGGCTTTTGATGAAGACAGAGAAGAACTTTTAGAAAGCATGAAAAAAAACGGCGTTTCACTTATAATGAATGCAGCTTATAATCTTAAATCTTCTATTGCATCGGCAAAACTCAGCCAAAAATATGATTTTATTTATGCAGCAGCAGGAGTACATCCCGAAAATGCCGAAAGCTATAATCAGCAAACAGAAGATGAAATTATAAAACTTTTAACAGAAAACCCCAAAACCAAAGCTTTAGGCGAAATAGGGCTGGATTATCATTATCCGCAGCCACTCAGAGAAGTACAAATTAAAGTTTTTGAAAGACAGCTCCAAATTGCCAAAGAGTTAGATGTGCCTGTAATAATTCACAGCAGAGAAGCCACCGAAGATACAATGGCACTTTTGAAAAAATATCGCCCTCAGGGGGTATTACATTGTTTTTCAGGTTCGGCAGAAACAGCAAAAGAAGTTATAAAACTTGGTATGTATATAGGTTTTACAGGGGTAATTACTTTTAAAAATGCCCGCAAAGCTGTGGAAAGTGCTCAGGTAACTCCGCCGGAAAGACTTTTGGTTGAAACAGACTGCCCCTATATGGCTCCTGTACCTTTTAGAGGAAAACGCTGTGATTCTACCATGCTGCAAAGCACTGTTTCCAAATTAGCAGAGATAAAAAATATATCTCCTCAACAGCTTTCTGATATCACAAATAACAACGCAAAAAAGATTTTTAAAATTTTTTAAGAAAAGTGTTGACAAAGGTTAAAATCTATGGTATACTGAACAAGTCGTCAGGAGGAGTAAGATATATGTCTAAAACCTGCGGCTTGAATAGTATGATCCATTAGCTCAGCCGGCAGAGCACTTGACTTTTAATCAAGGTGTCCGGAGTTCGAATCTCCGATGGATCACCAAAAAACTTCGTATTACAAATACGAAGTTTTTTTCTGTCTAAACAGTTTTTACGCTGTAACAAAATATATGAGCCGATAAAAACTAAAAGCCATTCTTTTTATATAAAAAAGAATGGCTTTTAGTTTATTTGCTATAAAGTAAATCGGAGATTTTTCCGAAATCTGACATAGTAAGCTCTTCTGCACGGGCTGTGGGTTTTATTCCGCATTGGTTAAGGATATCTGTTATATCTGATTTTGGCATAGAAAAAAATCCACTCAAACAGTTTACCACAGTTTTTCTTCGCTGAGAAAAAGCTCCTTTTACCACTTTGAAAAATATTTCTTCATTTTTTACACAAACAGACGGTGAATGCAAAATATCCAAAGCAATAACAGCGGAATCCACATCGGGAGATGGCATAAAAGAACCACGGGATACATTAAACAACATTTTAGGCTCAGCATAATATCTGATTGCCACAGTGATAGCTCCTATATCTCTGGTAGCCGGCATAGCACAAATTCTTTGAGCAGCCTCCTTTTGAACCATTACAGTAATGCGATTTATGGGAAGTTTATTTTCAAGCAGATACATTATAATTGGTGAAGTAATATAGTAAGGCAGATTTGCACAGACTACCACATCCATATTTTTAAATTCTTCTGATATAATCTTGTGAAGATCCACATTTAAAACATCATCATTTATAATTTTTATATTGTTGTAATCAGCCAAAGTTTCATCAAGTATGGGCAAAAGTCGTTTATCTATTTCTATGCAAACTACTTTGTCGGCTCTTTCAGCTAATTCTTTGGTGAGAACGCCTATTCCTGACCCAATCTCTATAACACCCACACCTTTGGCAGCTCCACTCATTTGAGCCATCCTGGGGCATATGGAAGGATTTATCAAAAAGTTTTGTCCCAAAGCCTTGGAAAAGGTAAATCCATGGCGATTAAGCAAATCTTTTATAACAGATATATTTGAAAGTTCACTCATTATTTTTCCTCCGATAATTCTGTAATCCATGCAATTATATCATAGTTTTAAAAAAAATAAAATAAATAATGTAAAAATACTTGCACATTAGTAATTTTTATTCTAAAATAGTATATATGAGCAGTTTTTATGATGTAACTATGAGGTGTAATATGGAAGAAAAAAGACGCGATAAAATTAATTACTATCTTGATATTGCAGAGGCTGTTTCCGAAAGAGGAACCTGTCTTAGAAGGAATTACGGTGCTGTAATAGTAAATAATGATCAAATTGTTTCTACAGGATATGTGGGTGCTCCTAGAGGCAGAGAAAATTGCTGCGATTTAGGATACTGTATGAGAGAAAAATTAAATATACCCAGAGGTGAACGCTATGAAATGTGCCGCAGTGTTCATGCTGAACAAAATGCAATTATTGCGGCATCTCGTGAAAGTATGCTGGGGGCAGTGCTTTATTTGGTTGGAAAAGAAGCAGTAAGCGGTGAATATGTAAAAAATGCCAAACCATGTAATATGTGTGAAAGATTTATTATCAATGCAGGCATAAAAAGTGTAATTGTACGCAATACTAAAGATGAATATACCTGTTATGATGTTCTCAGTGAATTTGTTGCTGTTGATGAATCACTGAATGGAAAATTCGGTTATTAATTCATTGAAAATCAAAATATAATTACAGGTGGGAGGGATTAATATGCCTAAGGAAAAAATTTCCATATCTGTTGTTAAGCGTTTGCCAAGATACCGCAGATATTTAGGAGAACTGCTTAAAGAAAATATAGCAAAAATATCTTCAAAAGAATTAGCAGAAATGATGAATCTTACTGCCTCACAAATAAGACAGGATTTAAACTGTTTCGGAGGATTTGGACAGCAAGGTTACGGGTATAATGTGAAGGATTTATATGACGAAATAGGCAAAATTCTCGGTTTGGACAAAAAATATAAGACAATTCTTATCGGAGCCGGAAATTTGGGACGAGCTTTGACTCTTCACTTTGATTTTGAAGATGCAGGTTTTGAACTTATAGGAGTATTTGATGCAAATTATAAGGAAATAGGAGATATATGCGGAATAAAAGTGTATAATATGGAAGAACTGGAAAAATTCTGTGAAATAAATCATCCTACAGTGGCTATACTCTGTATTCCTAAATGTAATGCAAAAGAAGTGGCTGATTTGCTCATAAAGTGTGGAATAAAAGGTTTCTGGAATTTTTCACAGAAAGAATTTGCATTGGATAACAGTGATGTAGCTGTGGAGAATGTTCATCTTTCTGACAGTATGATGACACTTTCCTACCATGTAAGTGAAATAATATCAAAAAACAGCGAAACAGATAAATAACATACATAATCTGTAAAATAACCTAAAAAAATAAAAACTGTGTTTATAATTTGTATATAAACACAGTTTTTACTTTTTGTGCATTTATACTATTGCTTAAATTGTTAATGATATGTTAATATATGAACATACAAAATTCAATCATCTATATAAATTCGATAATCGGGTCGAAAGTCTCTACCACGCAGCCGTAAACCGCGTGACTATAGATGGGTTTTGTTCACCTGTTTGTATTTTTGATTGAGCTTTGTTAAATAATCATTTTAGGAGAGATTTTTTACTATGGAGAAATTCTTTAAGCTCAAAGAAAATCACACAGATGTGAAAACAGAAATAATGGCTGGACTTACAACATTTTTTGCAATGTCCTACATTATTTTTGTAAATCCTGACTTACTTGCAACAGGTGCGGATATTGTAAATGCAGGTTCATACCAGCAGGTATACAACGGAGTATTTTTTGCAACCTGTATTGCAGCTTGTATAGGTACTTTACTTATGGGTCTTTATGCCAAAATCCCCTTTGCACAGGCTCCCGGTATGGGTCTTAATGCGTTTTTTGCATTTACGGTAATGGCAGGATTTGGCTACGGATACTCTCAGACATTGGGTATTGTTCTTATTTCCGGTATTTTGTTTATAGCTATTACTGCATTTGGTTTGAGAGAAGCCATTGTAGATGCAATTCCCGCAAATGTAAAAACCGCTATTTCAGCAGGTATTGGTTTATTCCTGGCATTTTTAGGGCTTAAAACAGCCGGTATTGTTGTGGACAACCCTGCTACATTTGTAAGTCTTGTAGACTTTTCACAAATTAAAACAGCCGAAGGCAGACCTGCTGTTATGGGTGCTTTGGTTGCTATTATCGGTTTGTTCCTCATTGCTGCTCTTTTCAAGATGAATGTTAAAGGCTCAATTCTTATCGGTATTATTGTTTGCACAATTATCGGTATTCCTATGGGTGTTACACATCTTCCAGAAAGTTTTAAAATTGATTTTGGCGGACAATTTAAAGATTTCCTTGATGTTTCTCTTTTTAGCTGCTTTAGCGGTTTGGGAAGTCTTTTTGAAGGCAAAGATTTATTAAATGCAATATTCACAATCATTATGCTTGTAATTTCTTTCTCAATGGTTGATATGTTTGATACAATAGGAACACTTCTCGGTACAGCTAAAAAAGCAAACCTTTTGGATAAGGACGGCAATATGCCAAATATGAAAAAAGCTTTGATGTGTGATGCTATTGCTACAACCAGTGGTGCTATGTTGGGTACTTCTACAGTTACAACATTTGTTGAATCCTCTGCAGGTATCGGTGAAGGCGGAAGAACAGGTCTTACATCTGTAGTAACAGGTCTTATGTTCCTTGTAGCAATGGTTTTGGCTCCATTTGTAGGAATAATACCTTCTGCTGCAACAGCTCCGGCACTTATTTTTGTAGGTGCTTTGATGATTTCCTCTATTAAGGACCTTGAATGGGACGATATGTCAATAGCTATTCCCTCTTTCCTTACAATTATAATGATGCCTCTTACATACTCCATTTCCAATGGTATTGCATTTGGTCTTTTGTCCCATGTAATTATCAAATTAGCTTGCGGAAAGTTTAAGGAAGTTAAACCTTTTACTATTGTTTTGGCAGTTCTCTTTATCATCAGATTTTTTACAATAGCTATGTAGTTAATTTACATAAAATATGATAAAATAAAAGTGATATTTGTTTTGCAAATATCACTTTTGTTATTTTTATAAAAAGGGGTATTACTTTTATGAATGAAAACTGGCTCAAAAGAGTTAAACCGATTTACAAAGATGAGGGAATTAATAAACTTTTACAAAGCCGAGTGGTTATAATGGGTCTTGGTGGAGTGGGCTCTGCAGCAGCAGAAGCAATTTGCCGCAGCAGTGTGGGAAATATTCTTATAGTGGACAATGATAAAATAGATGAAACCAATATAAACCGTCAGCTTATTGCAAACAGTGATAATGTTGGTAAATCCAAAGCAGAAGAAACAGAAAAACGACTGCATTCAATAAATCCGCATTGTAATATTACAGTATCAAAAGAATTTTATCTGCCGGAAAACAGTGCATTTGTTTTTGATTTTAATCCTGATTATATAATAGATGCCATAGATACGGTTACAGCAAAGCTGCACCTTATAGAAAGCTGCAAAGAAAAAAATATCCCCATAATCACTTGTCTTGGAACAGGAAATCGTTTGGATCCATCTAAACTTGTATTAGGGGATATTAAAGATACTTCCGGCTCAGGCTGTCCACTGGCAAGAGTTATGCGTCGTGAACTTAAAAAAAGGGGAATTACTTCACAAAAGGCAGTTTTTTCCATGGAATTACCCCATAATGAAACTGTAGGAAATGGTGAGAATGGCAGACATTCGCCATGCAGTACAGCATTCGTGCCTCCTGCTGCTGGATTTTTACTTGCATCAGCAGTGGTAAGAGATATTTTAGGAATATAACAGTACAAATAATCATATATCCAAGTAAATTTGGAAGGAAAATGTAATAAATAAACTTTTGCTGAAAACACATTGCTATTTGAAGACAAAAATAGTTTAAGAAAGAAAAAACCGCCAATATGTTATAACATATTGGCGGTTTTGACTGGTGGGAACAACAGGGCTCGAACCTGTGACCCTCTGCTTGTAAGGCAGATGCT
>JAHHUA010000057.1 GCA_020024235.1 Oscillospiraceae bacterium | reverse complement strand
GCGGAAGGCTGTGTAAAATTTAATGGTACAACTCAAATCGAAATATCACAAAATAAATCATTGATATTGGAAGATTATATCGGAAAAATTGAAATAATACCTTTAAAAAACTCAAAAGTTATTTACCAAAATATAATTGTATTTAAATAAAACCAAAACAGGACAGTTAAAATTAACTGCCCTGTTTTTTAGTGTTATATAAACAGATGTAAAATACAAAATAATTGTACACACATTTTTAAAGGGGAAGAAATCCTACTTTCTTATACATTTTACCTAAAGTTCTGTTGGCAATTTTGGAGGCTTTTTCTGCACCTTTGCGGTAACATTGTTCCAAATAAGCTTTATCTTTTATAAGTCTTTCATATTCGTTTCTTACAGGTTCAATTTCGGCAATAACTGCTTCTGCAACTGCGGTTTTAAAATCCCCATAGCCTTTTCCTTCAAATTCTGTTTCTATTTGTTCAAAGGTCTTGCCTGTGGTTACAGATAGAATGGACATAAGGTTGCTGACACCTGTTTTTCCGTTTCTGTATTTGACAGAGGCTTCGGAATCGGTAACTGCTCTTTTAAACTTCTTTATAATCTGGTCATTTGTATCTGTAAGAAGAATGTATGAATTTATATTTTCATCGGATTTTGACATCTTTTTTGCAGGGTCTTGCAAAGACATAATTCTGGCACCTACTTTTGCAATTAAAGGCTCAGGAATATTAAATACATCACCGTAAACGGAATTAAATCTTTGCGCTATGTTTCTGGCAATTTCCACATGTTGTTTTTGGTCATCTCCCACAGGTACAATATCTGTTTGATACAGAAGAATGTCTGCTGCCATAAGAGCGGGATAGGTGAATAAACCTGCATTGATATTGTCAGCGTGTTTTGCGGATTTATCTTTAAATTGTGTCATTCTGGAAAGTTCCCCGAATTGAGTGTAGCAGTTCAAAATCCAAGCTGCCTGTGCATGGGCAGGAACATGATTTTGAATAAAGAACAGTGATTTTTCCGGGTCAATTCCACAAGCCATAATCATGGCATAAGCCTCTAAAGTCCTGTTTCTAAGCTCTGAAGGGACCTGTCTTACAGTTAGGGCGTGTTCATCAGCTATACAGAAGATAGCATTGTAATCTTCATTTTCCTGAAAACGAACCCAGTATTTTAGGGCACCCAGATAATTTCCCAAAGTAAATGTACCTGTGGGCTGTATTGCGGAAAATATATTTTTTTTCTTAGTGATTGGTGTTTCCATTTTGGTAAACCTCCTGTTAATAATTTATTTTAGTTATATAAGTTTGTTTAAATTTTACTTAAACTGCGTATACCGTATTTTTGAATATAATCTAAATCCTTATCTCATCTTACAAAAAGATTTATAAGTAAGCCCAGTAATTCATGATTTTTCAGAAATAGCTTTCCTTATAGGGATAGTTGCTGAAAGTCGTTTTATTTCTTCGGAAACGCATATTATATTTTAAATAGAAAATGTCATGAATTTCACCATCGTGCTGAAAATAAAATAGTACCTGTCATAATAAAAAACTCCTTTGACCTTAATTCTGTCAAAGGAGTTAAAAAAATCCCCGACAGAACAATAATCTGTCAAGGACGAATAAAATCCGCGGTGCCACCTTGAATTCATGGAAAACCATGCTCTTTTAAAGGATACTGACATATCCCCGACAACTGACGTATGTCCTCACGTTGCAGAATACTCTGCGGAAAATCCGCATTTGACTGCACCCTCAGCGGGCCATTTGACAACTTGTTTCTTACCTGACTCTCATCTTGCTCAGGTTCTCTGTAAAGGCATCATTGCCGTTATTTCCGCTTCAACGGTTTGTTTGTATTATTTTTTTCATATTATAGCACCGATAAAACAGTTTGTCAATACAGTAAATCACATATTTCTTATTTTAATGAAATATCTTTAAACAGAGAAAATGAATAATATTTTTAGCATTGACAAAAAATACCACAAGAATTTAATTAGCATTTAAGAAATTTGAAATAAATCCTTAGAAAAATACATCAAGAATTATATAAAAATGACCCCATACTTTAAATTATGCTTATCTGCGTAAGCAAAACCAAAGTATGGGGGATTAATTTAAATAAAGGTAAAATTGCTATATAAGGTTACTATAATTGTTATTACTGTATAAAAATGTTGTCATTTTAAGATTTAAGGAAAACTATCAGAAGACAGCTTGTAGAATTTTGCTCTCTTTACCATGTGAGAACATAAAAAAAGACGTGAACAAGAATTTTGCACACGCCCCACACATCAAGGTACTCGACTGGTATGCCTGATGGGATTCGAACCCACGACCACCGGAGTCGGAGTCCGGTACTCTATCCAGCTGAGCTACAGGCACATATTAGTAAACTTAAAAAAGAGTGCGAAAAAGCACTCTTTTTCAAAGTTTTCGCTTAACAAAAAATTCTTCTACTACTGAGCGGAAGGAGCGCCTACTGGACAAACGCTTGCACAAGCACCACATTCAATGCACTTGCCAGCATCGATAACGTATTTGCCGTCTCCTGCTGTGATAGCTTCTACTGGACATTCGTTAGCACAAGCGCCGCAGCAGATGCAGTCATTACTGATAATATAAGCCATAATATTTACACCTCCTAAACTATTATGTCAACATTATTGTACCACAAAAACGCAAAAAATCAAGTATAAATAATGAATTGTAGATAAAAATACTGTACTATCCTTCCAATCCACGGAGGGCTTTTTCTTCTTCATAGTCAACCTTGATTTGGGCATCACGTATAATCGTAACCTGTTTTTTATCATAAATATGGGCAGCAGCCTGAGAAGCTTTGTCCAGTTTAACTTTGATAATTCCGGTAAGAAGGTTTATTTCTTCTACAGTACCCTTGCCATCGGGAGTTTGGACATAAGCTCCGACTTTAGGTGTGATTTTCAGCAAATCTTCATATGCGTCCTGTTCATATTTAAGGCAGCACATAAGTCTGCCGCAGGTTCCGGAAATTTTTGTAGGGTTAAGTGAAAGCCCCTGTTCTTTAGCCATCTTAATTGAAACCGGCTGAAATTCACCCATAAATGTTTTACAGCAGAAAGGCCTGCCGCAAATGCCCAATCCACCCAGCATTTTAGCCTCATCTCTCACTCCGATTTGTCGAAGTTCTATTCTGGTTTTAAAGATAAAGGCAAGGTCTTTTACAAGCTCTCTGAAATCAACTCTGCCATCTGCTGTGAAATAGAATAAGATTTTACTGCAATCAAAGGTGTATTCCACATCAATGAGTTTCATTTTAAGGCCATGGGCTGCAATTTCTTTTTGGCATATTTCAAAGGCATCTTTTTCCTTTTTTTTGTTTATTTCAAGTTGTTTTAAATCATCGTTGTCAGCAACTCTGATAACGGGTTTGAGAGGTTTTATTATACTGTTGTCCTCAACGGAATGATTTGATATAACCACAGTGCCGCATTCTATTCCACGGGCAGTTTCTACAATAACACGCTCTCCCACATCTATTTTAATTCCATTTGGACTGAAATTATATATTTTTCCCACATCTTTAAATCTTATACCGATTACTTCTTCCATTTTTCCCTCCTGTTAAATTTTAATATTATTTATAATCATATCAATCTGCGACGCAATATAGCATGGCAGAAGTGATTTATTTGAATTGAGTTGTGTCATCAATATGGATTTATCAATTACATCAATTATTTTAATAAGCTGTAACACAGTCAAATTTGAAATAAAGTTTTCATTTTTTATATATTCAGAAGCTTCATTTGCAAGCATAAATTTAAGTCTGTTTAATACATCTTCCATATTTTTTTCTTTTGCTGATATATCTAATTTTAAAAGGATATTGTATATATCTTTATTTTGTATATATTTATATATTTCTTTGGCTGATTTAAAAATACCGTTTTTGTTTTTAAGAAAATCTTCTGCTGAACTTAAATTATTATCTGTAATATTTAGTGCATTTATAATATCATTATCATCAAAAGTAATTTCCATAGATTTTAATATATTGAATGATTCCTCTTTTGATGAAGGATTCAGTTTAAAGCTCACCACTCTGGATAAAATAGTTTCCAAAAGTTTAAAGCGATTTTCACAGGTAAAAATAAAAATCACATGTTCAGGTGGTTCCTCAATAATTTTAAGCAAAGCATTTTGAGATTTTTCCGGCATAGTATCCGCATTGTTTAAAATAAATACGGTTTTTTCCGATTCATTCGGTTTTATATAGGTTTTTTTTCTCAGATTGCGGACTGAATCTATGTTATATGATTTTTCACCGTTTTCTCCTGATATAATCATATCAATATGGGTTTTTCTTAATACTTTTCCGCAGCCTTTGCAGTTTAGACAGGGCTTGCTGTTTTCTTTGCAGAGAAAACGCATAGCTGTATGCAAAGAAAAACCCTCCAGCAGTATTTTATCCGTACTTTCAAATAAAACTGCATGGGGAAAACGCTCGTTGCCGTAAAGGGCATCGAGCGTTTGTAATGTACTTTTGTTTGAATTAACTATTAAATTCAGTGTCTTCAAAAACATAAATTCAAAAATCCCTTGACCTTATACTTTTTCAAATCTTTCTACATTTGTTACAAATATTGTTGCACCACCGATTTGAACTTCAACAGGGAATGATGTGTACATTCCTACACCATAGGAAGAAGATGATGGAACCATCTGTGTGCGTTTTTTACTGTGGGCAGAAATTATTTCGATAACTTCGTCAACCTTATCATCATCTGTACCTATAATAAATGTTGTGTTACCTGACATCAGGAAACCACCTGTTGTAGCTAATTTTGTTACTGAAAATTTTGATTTTGTAAGAGCACTTTGTACTCTTGCACTGTCATCATTGGAAACAATAGCAAATAATAATTTCATAAAAAATCCTCCCTCAAATTGGTTTTTAAAAAATATTCGCATTGCAAGCGGATATATTGTAAATAATGAGAAAATTTAGGTAATCAATAATCCCTGATATTTTCTTTAACCCTATTGTATCACATTAATATTAAAAATTCCATAAGAAATTAAATTTTTTACAAATTTTTTTGTGATTTTTTCCCCTGGAATTATTAAAGGTATGCCCGGAGGACATTTACTTTTTGTTTCAGCAGCAATTTTTCCCTCAGCCTCAATGGTAGAAATATTTACTTTAGGAGAAAGCAGAGCTTTTCTCAGTGATATTGCCTGTTCAGGTTTTTCATAGAATATTTTTACGGGAATTTCCTCACCTATAGAAGGAGTTTCTTCAATAAGTTTTTTCACTTTTTCAAAATCGGTGGCTGTGTTAAATCCTGTGGGCATGAATACACAGTAATTTTCCGACATATATTCAGGTTCTATATTGTATTTTGTAAGAAGTTCATAAAATTTTTCTTTTGTATACCCTTTTTTACCGAAACAAAAGGCAAATTTAGCAGGGTCTAAAATTCCTGTGGGAACTTCAAAGCCATGCTGTATGGCTAGATTTTTCATATCATCTGTCCATTTTTTTATAAACAGAAAATCTTTAGCTGCTTTTTGGCTTTTAATGTAATCTAA
Source organism: Oscillospiraceae bacterium (assembly GCA_020024235.1). Taxonomy (GTDB): domain Bacteria; phylum Bacillota; class Clostridia; order Oscillospirales; family Ruminococcaceae; genus JAHHUA01. The sequence continues at coordinate 4,310 of JAHHUA010000057.1, read as the reverse complement.
AGCCATATCGACAGTTTCCATTATTAAATAACTGGGACTGGTGGTTCCGAAAAGACTCATGGCATTTTTGGCATTTTCGGCAAATTTCTCGTTGTTTATGTGTAAAATGGCACCTCCTGTAAATACAGGCATTGTTTTGTGAAGGGAATCACAGCACATATCAGCACCTAAATCCATTGGATGAAGTGATTTTTGCAAAAATTTAAGTCCTGCACCATGGGCATTATCAATAAGCAAAGGCACATTAAAGGATTTGCAGATTTTACTGATGGTTTTTACATCGCTTAATACTCCGAAATAGTCCGGAGTAGTGATATAGACAGCAGCTATGTCATGGTTTTCTTCCAAAACTTTTTTTACGGCATGGGGGGAGATAATTCCCGGTATTCCGGTACCGCTTCTTTGTTCCGGGTATATCCAAACAGGCTCCAGTCCCAAAAGTCCCATGGCATTTACGGCAGAAATATGAATATTTCTTCCGGCTGCTATTTTTCCTCCCTTTTCCGAAACCAGTGCCAGCATGGTTTGTATACAAAGGGTACTGCCTGATGCGGAAATAATACTTCGTTTGGTGCCGTAAATTTCTGAATATTCCTTTTCACAGTCAAGTATACAGCTGTCACATTCATAAAGGCTGTCCACACCTGTAACTTCTGTTAAATCATAGCCTGCTATTTCTGAAAATATACCTTTTAGATTTCCCTTATGTCCGGGCATATGCATTCTGACAGTGTTTCTGTTTATATATTTATTAACAGCATCCATAATGGGTGTTGCCATATAATAATCATTCCTTTCAAAAAAATTCAAAACTATTTTACATAAGTATAACATTAGTTATGGACTTTTGCACTATAAAAAGTTATACTATAAAGTAACGGTGTTTTTATTTATATAAAAACCAAACAATATTTAATTTAAGCTCTTGCGGAAAAGGTGTTATAATGAATTTAGGGGAAATAAAAAAATATTTTGCCGTGTATTCCATAGAATATGTGGGAATCTGTAAATTTACAGAGGTTTTGCCCCTTTTGGAGTGCAGAGCAAAAAGTCGTATTCCCGAAAATTCACAAACTGTAATACTATGCCTTTTTCCCTACTATGTAGGTGGATATGAAGAGAGAAATATTTCCCGTTATGCATTGGGCAGTGATTATCACAAAGTGGCAGGGGATATATTAAAATCAGTAACTGAAAATTTAAGGCAGGATTATCCCAAATATCATTTTGAAGCATTTATTGATTCTTCTCCCATAAGAGAAGTTAATGCCGCTGTTTTGGCGGGATTGGGTTCAATGGGACTTAATAATCAGCTAATAAATGAAAAATACGGCACATATACATTTATAGGTGAAATAATTACCAATGCCGTTTTTTTGGAGGAAAACTTAAAAGTAAAGAAAAATTTATGTCTTAACTGCAAAAAATGTATAAATGCCTGCCCTACAAAAGCACTTAGTGAAAATGGGTTCAGAAAAGAAATTTGCCGTTCTTTTATTACACAAAAGAAAAAAGAACTGACAGATTGGGAAAAACTTCAAATAGAAGACGGTAAAATGGTTTGGGGCTGTGATATATGCAGTGATGCCTGTCCATACAACAAAAACCCGATTTTATCTCCTATTAAGGAAATGTATGAAAATATTCACGAAAAAATAACAGAAGAAAATGTTTCCGAAATTACCGGCAAAGCTTATGAATACCGAGGAGAAAAAGTAATAAAAAGAAACATCGGTATTATTGAAAAGAAAAATCAGAAAGGGGTTATTCAGTGGAAATCTTAAATCCTAAGCAATATGATGAATACAATAAATTTGTTGAAAACCATAAGTGCAGTGAATTTATGCAGTGTACCGACTGGCATAAAGTAAAAAATAATTGGCGTCAGGAAGTAGTAGTGTCAAGAAACGAACAGGGAGATATAGTGGGGGGAATGAATATACTAATTCAAACCGTACCTGTTTTCGGATGTACTTTTCTTTATGCTCCCCGTGGTCCTGTATGCGACAGACATGATGAAAAAGTTCTTGCTGACCTAAAAAGCGGAGCGGATTTTTTAGCAAAAAAATATAAATCCTATATGTTTAAAATGGATCCCGATGTTTTGGCAGATGATGAAGAATTTAAAAAAATAGCTGAAAAAATGGGTTTTGAACTTTTTGCAGGACCTGACGGCTTTGAAACCATTCAGGCAAGATTTAACTATAAACTTTATCTCAACAATAAAACCGAAGATGAAATATTTGCACATATAAACCAAAAATGCAGATATAATGTTCGTGTAGCACTAAAACATGGTGTGGAAATAAAAGTTTGTGGTAAAGAATATCTTGATGACTTTATCAGAATAATGAGAGTTACAGGCGAAAGAGATGGATTTATAACAAGGGATAAGGATTATTTTGAAAGAATGTTGGATGCTCTCGGAGATCATGTACGCCTTTATATGGGATTTTATGAAGGAAACCCTGTTTCGGGAGCTATTACCACCAATTACGGAGGTAAATGCTGTTATGTTTACGGAGCATCAGACAATGCTCACAGAAATGTTATGCCTAACTATTTAATGCAGTGGGAAATGATAAAATGGGCAATAGAAACAGGATGTTATGTTTATGATTTTCAGGGGGTTTCGGGAAATATCACAGATACAAGCCGCCCCATCTATGGCTTGTACAGATTTAAAAAAGGATTTAACGGAACATTGGAAGAATATGCAGGTGAATTTAATTATATATACAACAAACCTATGAGGAACATTGTAGATTTGGGCGTTATAGTTAATAAAAAACTCAGAAAACTTAAAAAGAAACTGAAAAAATAACGACAAAACGAGGATGTAAAAATGGAAATAATAGATTTATATGATAAAGACAGAATAAAAACAGGAAAAACAATAGTAAGAGGTGAACCTGTTCCGAGAGGTTACTTTAAATCCGTGGTACATTTGTGCATATTTAATTCCAAAGGAGAAATGCTCATTCAGCAGCGTCAGCCAACTAAAAAATCAATGCCGGATTTGTGGGATTTTTCTGTAGCGGGAGCAGTTTCATCAGGGGAAACACCATGTGATGCAATTCACAGAGAAACAATGGAGGAATTGGGACTTGATATTGATTTTAGTCATGAAAGACCTTATTTTACCGTAAATTTTGAGCTGGGGTTTGATGATTATTTTATAATTACCAACTATGATGTGGATATAACAAAGCTTCATATTCAGCAAGAAGAAGTAAAAGATGTAAAATGGGCTAAAAAAGGTGAAATAATTTCTCTTATAAAACAGGGTAAGTTTATAAAATATAACTGTGTAAATCTTATTTACAGTATGAAAAAAGCAAGAAATGCCTATATAGGTTAAATAGAATAAGCTCCGCATTTATATACGGAGCTTATTTCATCTTTATTTGGAGGAATTATTAAATTCAAAAGAAGGGGTGTCGTCGTTGTTATAGCAATGACAGCAGCAATGACAGCAAATTATAAGATACAGTATAATAATATATAACAAACAGTAATAACAACAGCAACAGCAGTAATTATTGTTGTTTTCGTAATTTTTGGAAATTTCTAAAATCCATTTGGCAAGGTTTGGGCATACATCATTATAGTCAAAGCTTAAACTATTGTTGAAATTAGATTGTGAACAATCATATTTTGTCATTTTCACATAATCGTATTCATACAGCATAAAATCATTCCTTTACAGGCATATTAGAGAGTTTAATCCGAAAGGTCGAATTTCCTCCCTTCCCAAGAAAGTATTCTCACTGTTATTTTTATATTATAAGGATTTGCTGTATTTACATATTTGACAATTCCCCTGAATATAAGTGAATTTATAATATTATCACAGGTTTTATCAGCTTCTATAGTTACCAGAGGATTATTTTTTATCATATAGAATATTTCATCAGTGTGTGGTAAATTAATATTAATTTCCTTTTCAAAAATGGAGTTTTGATTTTCTACTAAAACAGGCATAAGAGCAATTCTGCCTTCAAAACTACAGGCAAATATAAATTTTCTGTGATTATCAAACAGTTTACTGATTTCCTCTTTTGTTAAGATTTTAAAATTCTGCATTTTATCCTCCGTTTTTTATTACAGTTTTTAACTGTGGTATATTATATGCAAAACATTAGTAAAATGTGTTTAAAATCAGAAGTATATGCTTTAATACAGGTTATTTTACTTTTTATGAAATATTTTTATTAATTATTTTAAAATTTTATGCTAATTTTTTTGATTTATATAAAATAAGCTTGTTTTTTTATACATATATTAATTTAATTATAGCTAGAATTAAA
>JAHHUA010000056.1 GCA_020024235.1 Oscillospiraceae bacterium | reverse complement strand
TTATATATTTTTTCATAAAATCTCCTTATTCTATAATGTAGCCACTTCCTACTTTGGTTTTTATAAAATCCAAAAGTCCCTCATACTCCAGTTTTTTACGCAAACGGTTTACATTTACAGTCAATGTATTTTCTTCTACATACATATCCATTTGCCAAAGTTTTGTCATAAGAGCTTCACGACTTACAATTTTACCTTTATTTTGCATTAATGTTTGCATAATGCGAAATTCATTTTTGGTTAGCTCTATTTTTTTATTGTTATATATAAGGCTGCTGTCATCTAAATTCAGTACAGCTCCTTTATGTTCCAAAACAGATATTTGTCTGTTCATATTGTAGGTTCTGCGTAAAACTGCCCCGATTTTTGCATTCATAACACTTAAATCCACAGGTTTTGAGATAAATTCATCTCCACCCATATTCATAGCCATTATAATATTCATATTATCAGATGCCGAGGAAATAAATATAATGGGTACATTGGAAATTTTTCTGATTTCTGTACACCAGTAATAACCGTTATAAAATGGGAGCATTATATCAAGCAAAACCAAATGAGGTTTATAATTGTTAAAATCTTTTAACAGGTTTTGAAAATCTTTTACACATTTTACTTCGTTGCCCCATGAGGTTAGTTGTTTTTCAAAAGCCTGAGCCAATGAAAAATCATCTTCTGCCACTAAAATTTTGTACATTTTATCACTTCCTAAATTGTATTATATATATTGTAGCTTTTAAAAGTAATTTTTACAAGGAATTTTGTATAATTGATATTTTAAATTATTTCTATAAAATATAAACAGCTTGACAATTTTCCAAAAATTACATATAATTAAAATACTGACAGACAGATAAATATATTTTTCTGCCTGCCTGTCATTCTAAAAATAATTTTAATAAAAAAAGCATACTAAGACTGCAGAAATGATATTATTAATAAAGCTTATTACATAACTGGGGGAAAGAATAAGGAGAAAACATATGAATTCAATCATAAAAGAGTGCGATTGTGATAAAGCAGCCAGTCGCGGACAGCTTTACAGTGTTGATTCTGAACCACTTGCAAATGTTTACTACGAGGAAACAGAAAACTGCTTCATGATTCATATCTTGGAACAATATGTTGAATGTATTCCGTCAGAGGCATTTCTTGTGTCTAAAACAAATGAAGAAAATGATGCAGTCTATCGTTTGTCTTTGAATAGTATAAGTTTAAATCACGGAATGTGTGATTACAGTTTATGGATTGGCCACAGAGTAAGATTTCCGGAAAAAAGTTCAAATATCAGAAAAGATCTGCGTATACCTCTGAATTTAGAAGTTGTATTAAATACTTATCCCATTAAAATAGAGGTAAAAGCTCGTATAAGAAATATAAGTGCAGGGGGAATGTCTTTTATTTCAGAAGCACGACTTCCTACAGGTCTTAAATTTTCCGCAATATTGCCAAATGATGATGGAGGGTTTTCCGTTGATGCGGAAATTGTAAATCAGATTCCCACTGCAACTGACAATGTATTAGGGTATGGCTGTAAATGGATTTCATTGGATGCAATGACGGAAACTAAAATTCGTCAGTTTGTATTCAAAAATGAACGACATCATAATCAAAGAACAAAACGCTACTAATAAATGAAAAAATAGCCGTTGACACACTGAAATAGTGTAAAAGTCAGCGGTTATTTTTATTTTTAAGTACAATATAAAAAAACGGAGGAAAATTTCAATAAACAACATCATTTGTATATTTACTGTACATAAAATATTTTTTCTTGACATATTACAATGGGTATGATATTATAACAGTGTTATATAACAAAGTTATAATATATAAAGGAGGAATTGACATGGGCGAAAATGAATATTCAACTTTAGATAATATTTTATCAGCCGCACGTCAGGAATTTCTTCAAAAAGGTTTTCAGGGTGCATCTTTGCGGACTATTGTAAAAAAAGCAAATGTTACTACAGGAGCATTTTATGGATATTTTAACAGCAAGGAAGAGCTGTTTGATGCTTTGGTAAAAGATCAGCATACTCATATATTGGAGATGTACCAAAAGATTTTGGACGATTTTCATAATATACCACCGGAAGAACAGCGTACATATATGATTGACTATACAGTTGCAGGAATGTCCAACATAACAAATTATATTTATGATAATATTGACGCTTTTAAACTGATTTTATGTTGTTCGGAGGGTACAGTCTATGAAAATTTGATACATGATATGATTCAGATGGACTGTGATGCTACCCATGATTTTTCGGAAGTTATGAATCAAAACGGTATGCATATGAATACAGTACATCCCCAGCTGGAACATATGTTGACCAGCGGAATGTTTTATGCTTACTTTGAGATATTTGTACATGAAATTCCTAGAGAAAATGCGGCAGAATATATAAAGCAACTCATTACTTTTTATGAGGCCGGATGGAAAAAAATTATGGGGTTTTAATGCCCTTTAATTTTTACACATGAGTTAGCTTATGCTAACTGCTTTATGGAATAATAAAGTAAAATACTGCATAAAAAATGAACTTTTGAAAGTAAGTTATATGGTTATGCAAGATGTAAATTATCAATTATTTTGTGAACCTGTAGATAAAGAAGTGCATTTGGGTATATATAAAGAAAATGAGAAGGATGTTTCAACAGTATTTATTGTTGCTCATAACTTGGAACTTATTTGTCAGTGCTGTACTTATGTGCTGTATTTGGAACAAGGAACAGTCAAATAAAGTTACCCAATAAATAAAAAAGGCATTAAGAAAATTAAACATTTTTTGAAACAAAGTCTGAGTATTCAGCAGTTAGTAAGGAGGAAGTTAAGTGAAAAAAGAAAAAGGAACTTTTGCATGGATTATGGAGTTTGCAGGTCAAAAACGCAAATACTATATTTTCAGTGTAATTTATGCAATTATAGGTACAATTTGTCAAATGATTCCATTTGTTATAATGGCACGTATAATCGGAAATTTACTTGGAGGCAACATGAATTTTAAAAGTTACATGACAGATTGCCTGATTATGGCTGCAATTTGGATTTTGCGTGTACTTTTTCATGGGTTTTCTACTTCATGTTCCCATGTTGCAACTTTTGCAGTTCTTGCCAGTATTCGTAAAAGAGGATTGCTTAAATTGGAAAGAATGCCTTTAGGTGAAGTCAAAAATTTAGGTTCAGGAAATCTGAAAAATATTCTTGTAGAACGAATTGACAGTATTGAAACAACACTTGCCCATATAATTCCAGAAATGACAGCAAATTTGTGTGCGGTTTTGGCTACACTTATTTATCTTTTGATTATTGACTTTAGAATGGCATTGGTTTCTTTAATTACTTTTCCTATTGGTATAGTCTGTTATATGTGCATGATGATAGGATATGAAAAAAATTATAAACGCACAGTGTGTGCAACTAAAAACCTTAATGATACAGCTGTTGAATACATAGATGGTATTGAAGTAATAAAAGTTTTTGGCAAGGCCAAAAGTTCATATGATAAATTTGTTGCAGCAACCAAAGAAGGTGCAGCCAGCTATGTAGATTGGATGAGAAAAAGCAATGTTTATTTTACATTTGCAATGAATATTATGCCTGCTACTTTGATTACTGTTCTTCCTGTAGGTGGGTTGCTGGTACGGGGCGGTTCATTGTCTGTATCAAATTTTATTTTGATAACAATTCTTGCAATGGGACTGATTACTCCTATTTTAAACTGTATGGCATTTAGTGATGATATTGCAAAATTAGGCACAGTTCTTGGTGAGGTTATCTCTATTATAGATGCAAAAGAAATGATACGCCCTCAAACCAAGCAGCCTGAACCTGAAAATCATACAATTACTTTAGATAAAGTATGTTTTGGTTATAATGAAAAAGAAGTACTTCATGGGATAGATTTAACTTTTAAAGAAGGCACAGTAAACGCTTTGGTAGGTCCATCCGGCGGAGGAAAATCCACCATAGCAAAGTTAATTGCTTCATTTTGGGATGTAAAATCAGGCAGTGTTTGTATAGGCGGCACAGATATAAAAAAACTCTCAGCTGGGCAGTATTACAGTTTGGTGGCATATGTGTCCCAGGATAATTTCCTTTTTGATGATACTATTATGGAAAATATCCGTATGGGTAAACCAACTGCAACAGATGAAGAGGTTAAGCAGGCTGCAAAAGACTGTGGCTGTTTTGATTTTATTATGGGATTGGAAAATGGTTTTAAAACAGTTGTGGGTAGTGGCGGTGATCATCTTTCCGGAGGAGAAAAACAAAGAATTTGTATTGCAAGAGCTATGCTGAAAAATGCACCTATTGTTATTTTAGATGAAGCTACAGCCTATACAGACCCGGAAAATGAGGCAATTATTCAGGCATCTGTTGCAAAACTTGTAAAAGGAAAAACACTGATTGTAATAGCTCATAGGCTTTCCACAATTACAGATGCTGACCAAATAGCAGTAGTTGAAAAAGGAAATATTGCAGGAAAAGGCACTCATGAAAAACTGCTTAATTCCTGTCCTGTTTATCAGAAGCTTTGGAATGCCCATATATCTGCAAAAGACAGTTTATACGGAGGTGTGAAGAATGTATAAAACTTTTAAAAAATTCTTTTATTTTTGCAGCAGGGAAAATCGCAGGAAATTTTATCTATCCATAGTGCTCAGCGTTTTTTCATCTTTGTTTGGCGCACTTAAAATTCCTGCAATAGGAGTTATGCTGACAGCAATATTAAACGGAACAATTACAAATAAGGATATTTGGACATCTTTTGGAATTATGCTGGTGTCGGTTTTAGGTTCATCTATTATTAATTATCGCTCAACTATGTTACAGACAGAAGCAGGTTATGGCACTGCTGCCGACAAGAGAATGGAAATTGCTGAACATATGCGTTATCTTCCAATGGGATATTTTAATGAAAACAGCTTGGGAAAAATCACATCTGTTACTACAAATACCATGGAAAGTTTATCCGATGTAGGTACAAGAGTTGTTATGTTAGTTACAAGCGGAGTTTTTCTGACAGGTGTTGTAACTGTGATGATGTTCTTTTTTGATTGGAGAATAGGTGTTTTAATAGTATTGGGTTTGGCATTATATATACTTGCCAATACAATAATGCAAGAGGTTTCACAAACCTGTTCAGAAAAGAAAGTTTTATCTGATACATCGGTTGTAGAAAAAGTTTTGGAATATATTAAAGGTATATCCGAGGTAAAATCCTACCATCTGTCAGGAAAATACAATAAGAAACTGGAATCCACTATCGATGAAAATGCAAAAGCTAACACAGATATGGAACTTACTTTAATTCCATATTTAACAGTACAAAGTTTTATAGCAAAAATGATTGGTATTGTTATGTCAATCGCTTCAATTTTCTTTTATACCAGCGGCAGTATGACACTGTTAAATTGTATTATGCTGCTTATTTGTTCTTTTGTAATTATGGAAGGCTTGGAAAAGGCAGGAAATTACTCTGCATTAATTCGTGTTGTTGATTTAAGTGTAAATAGGGCAAATGAAATTTTAGATTTACCAACTATGGATATTGACGGTGTTGACGAATGTCCCAAATCTTTTGAATTAAAGGCAGAACATATTGATTTTGCATATGATGAGAAGAAAATTATCAATGATGTATCAGTTACTATTCCGGAAAAAACAACAACAGCCATTGTAGGTCCTTCCGGAAGCGGAAAAACCACACTATGTCATCTTCTTTCTCGATTTTGGGATGTGGACAGCGGCTCAGTCAGCCTTGGCGGAAGAAATATTAAGGAATACAGTATGGATGCACTGATGAGAAATTTCAGTTTTGTTTTTCAAAATGTTTATTTGTTTAAGGATACAATAGCCAACAATATACGCTTTGGTCAGCCTGATACTTCTATGGAAACTGTAATTTCCGCTGCAAAAAGAGCAAGATGTCATGAATTTATTATGGCACTTCCCGATGGCTATGATACTGTCATTAGCGAAAGCGGGGACTCTTTGTCCGGAGGAGAAAAACAAAGGCTATCCATAGCACGGGCAATTATGAAAGATGCTCCCATTATCATTTTAGATGAAGCAACAGCAAATGTGGATCCTGAAAATGAGCAGGAACTACTGTCTGCAATTTATGAATTAACCAAAGAAAAAACCATTATAATGATTGCACACCGACTGAAAACAGTTCAAAATGCCGATCAAATTTTGGTACTAGATGAAGGTAAAATTGTTCAAAAAGGCAAACATGAAGAATTAATGGCAGAAGATGGAATTTACAAACGGTTTGTAAATCAAAGAGAACTTGCCGTAAGCTGGAAACTGTAAAACTTATTATAAAAAATAATCGGTAGTGATAAATAATCGCTTCTGATTATTTTTTATGCCGCATTTTCAGACACAGAATAATGAGGTGATTTTAAATATAATTTAATATAAAATCTTATATATTTTTTGCTTAAAGGAATTAATTAGGATTGAAAATATAGAATATATATGATATTATGTAGTTAGCTTAAACTAACTAAATTGAAAGGATTATGTTATTATGAAAAAACATCTTTCTGTTTTTGCTTATGGTCCTGTGTATATTATTTCCATATCAGCATTAACCTGTTTGGGATTTGTTATGACTCATTTTAATTTTATTCCTGACATAAGGCTATCTTTTTGGAATATTTTCGGGAAAATTTTAGCTGTTATGTTTATACTAATTGGTGGTCTGTTGTGGTTTAATGCTGTAATAATAGTGAAGTTAGAAAAAAATATCAAAGAAAACAAACTGGTTACTGACGGTGCTTATGCATGGGTACGCAATCCTATATATACTGCCGGAATGTTTATCATGTGGGGACTGATTTTTTGGAATGGGAATTTGTGTTTACTTCCTATGTGTCTGGTTTATTATGTTATGATGGTGCTTTTGGTTAAATTAACCGAAGAAAAATGGCTGACAGAGTTGTATGGAAAAACCTATATAGATTATTGTAAGAATGTCAACAGATGTATTCCATGGTTTCCCAAAAAAACATAAAAAAACAAATAAGAAGAATGATTTTATGCATCATAAATGTTTAACAGCAGAAAAATTATATCAGCAAACACTTTTGATATAAAATAACATTGTGCTGATTATGAGGTGATAATATGAAAAACAACATAACTTTATATGTTATGGGAAAGGCAATGTATCAGATTACAAAAGATTCAGCAAAAACGGCAGCAATGAGAAAAGCCATTCTATCTGAATACCGTCAAATTATGTTAAATGCTAAAGATATAGGAAAAAAAAATCAGCTTTTGAGTGCATATGCGTTGGCGGCTTGGTTTATTGCCATGAACCGAGTTGATGACCTGTCTCCCGATAAAAACTTTGAAATTATGTCAGAAGGTCTTCGCAACAGCAAAATGTTCAGCATTGTTATGGGAGATGCTGAACATTATCTTGCCCCTAAGAGAATTGAAAAACAGAAAAAATGGGCAGAAAGCACTCATCAAAAAATTTATGAAAATGATTGGGTAGTAGATGTTGTGTCAGGAAATGGTAAATTTGATTTAGGTTATGATTATTTAGAATGTGGAATCTGCAAACTGTGCCGAGATGAAGGCTGCCCTGAATTGGCTAAATACTTGTGCAAATTGGATTATCTTTTTGCCGATATTATGGGACTTAATTTGAAACGCACCACTACTTTGGCAGAGGGCGGTAAAAAATGCGATTTTAGATTTAGCAGAAAATAAAAACAACAGTGGCAAAATCACTGTTGTTTTGTAAATTTATTATTCTTTTTTGGTTTGATTTAATTCTATAATTTGTAGTTGTTTGTCAAATAATGTTTGATATCCAAAATACAAAGCTCCAAAACAGGATAGAAAAATTGCTGTGCAAATACCAATCATAATGGCAACTTGATAAAGAATAGCTGTTATGGGAATTGTACCGGAAAGAATTTGACCTGTCATCATTCCCGGAAGAAAAACGATACCCATACCCAGCATGGAATTAAGAGTTGGAAGTGTTGCTGTTTCTAAAGCCTGTTTTACAAAAGGCAGCAAAATATTTTTAGCGGAAACTCCGGCACAAAGCAGTGCGTTAATTCTGTTTTGCTGACCGATTAAAGATTCTTTAAATGATTTTAGTCCAAGTATAACTGCTGTCATGGTATTGCCTAAAAGCATACCTGCAATAGGAATGACAAATTGTGGGTTAAAAATATTTTGTCCGATTACCACCCCAATAAAATATCCAATGACAAAAAATCCCGAAAAAGAAACAGAAACAGCTATCATAAACTTAAATTTTTTGTTTAGTTCTTTATTTTTTGAAAGTATTCTATGTATGGTAAATGTAATCATTGCACCTAGATATATAATCGTAAATAGGGGATTATCAACTTTAAAAATATATTGGATAAGAAAACCCGCTATAACCAGTTGCAGAGTCATTTTCATACTGGCAATAAAAACCAGTTTGGTCTGGTCAATACGGCATTTTTTCATTATAAATAATACTAAAAGCAAAAGAACATAGATAAGTGAAAACCGGGTTAATGAAATTTCCATATTATTCATGATTTGGTTCCTCCAATCTAATGACTGTATCAGCATAACTTTCCGCTAATTTTGTACTGTGTGATACACACAAAACCGTAATTTTCTTCTGTTTGCAGTATTGTCTGATATTTTGTATAAACATATCCGATGTTTTTTCATCTAATGCAGCTGTGGGTTCATCTAAAAGCAGAACTTTATCAGCAAGGGAAAGAAAAATTGCCTGAAAAACTCGTTGTCGTTCTCCGCCTGACATTTTCATACAGGTATCCTCCGGAGAAAACTCACTACAGCAAATTTGAAGAAAATGACAAATTTCCTTGTTTGATAAAACTGAATCTCCTCTGGAACTATAATATAAATCAAAATTTTCCCGAATAGTACCATCTAAAAGAAACACATCCTGGGGAACAAGAAGAACCTCCCGACGGTATGGCAGTATAGGATATTCTTTTAAATCTTTTCCCCAATATAAAATTGAACCGTTTTGTGGTAAAACAGTTCGATTGAGCATTTTTAAATAGGTACTTTTTCCGCAGCCACTTTTTCCTGTGAGAAAAGTAAAACTATTTTCAGGTATATAAATTTCCGGATATTTAATACAATTTTTAAATTGCAAGTCAGAACTTGAAGCAAATAAGTACATTTACTATCTCCTTTACTATTTGTGGGAAGTATTGTATAATAATGTTAAGATTTGATATTGATATCTAAACGCGAAATCGAAATTCGATATTATTATATCATAAGGAGCAGCTAAAATGCAAGATAAAGTCCTGAGAAAATTATTTTTGGCATTTATAGAAATTCATATACTTCATCATGCAGCCAAAAAACCAATCTATGGCACATGGATGATTGAAGAGTTACAACAGCATGGTTATGACATCAGTGCCGGAACTCTTTATCCGATTTTTCATAATTTGGAGAAAAGCGGAATGCTTACTGTAACAAGTAAAAATGTTAACGGTAAAATTCGCAAATACTATTCTGCCACTGAAGAAGGCATTATAGTTTTAAAATCAGCAAAAGAAAAAATTAACGAGCTTATCAGTGAACTGTAAATATTTTTTAATTTTTTACTTCACATTAATCTTACAGTCAAAGCTGATATAAAATTTTATAGGATTATTCAGTGATATATTGGGTTTATAATTTCTGTGTTTAATAAAATATATAGTTAAATGGTTTGCTGCTGTATAATACAGTGGGCAAACCATTTTATTTGTTTAAATATTATTTAAGAATATTTAAACAGTTTTTTAGACTGCTTTATATTTAAAATACAGGCACCTTGTTAATCAGAGTAGGGTGTGTGCCCGTAATTTTAACACGAGTTTAATTCCGAAAATTATTCTTCTGTTATTTTT
>JAHHUA010000055.1 GCA_020024235.1 Oscillospiraceae bacterium | reverse complement strand
ATTTATTGTTGCAGACTATAAGGTCTTTGGTGCTAGTGTAAAGAATTTCGTTGCCATTTTCTGTAGCCAGAACTAAGTCCTCAATTCTGATTCCAAATTCATTTACACGATAAATTCCGGGTTCAATACTAAATGTCATACCTGGTTCAAGAGTTCTCTTGTTACTTTGTTTAATATCAGGAGCTTCATGCATACTATAACCAATACCATGACCAAGTCTTGTCATAAATGTTTCACCATATCCGGATTCGGCTACAACATCTCTGGCTGCTTTATCAATGTCAGGAATATAAGCACCACTTACAGCAATTTTTTCTGCTGCTAAAATCCCTGCTTTAACATATTCGTACATCTTTCTCTGATCCTCAGTTGGTTCACCTATAAAAACGGTTCTTGTCATATCAGAATTCATACCCTTATAGATACAGCCAAAATCCATAAGTAATGGCTGATGTTCTTCAATAATACCATCACAGCCGGCATAATGGGGCAAAGCAGCATTTTTTCCTGTTGCAACAATGGCAAAACCAAAATCGGCACCTCTTTTTGCAAAGCCCTCTTTCATAAAGTTAATAACATCTTCTTCTTTTTGACCTGCTTTAACAAAGCTAAGCAAATCTGTGAAAACTTCATCTGTAATTCTGCAAGCTATTTTCAAATTTTCAATTTCTTCTGCTGATTTTATAATTCTCATTTCCTCCAACAGAGGTTTGCCGTTAATGAATTTAACATCAATATTTTCCATCATATCCAAAATAATAAATGCTCTTTCAGTGGAATTTACACCGATTGTCTTACCGATAAGACCTTCTTTTTCAAATACTTCTCTAACTGTTTCCATATAGCCATCATTATCTGACCAACCATAAACTTTAATTCCACCTAAACTATTAATTTCTTCATAAGTAAGTTTATTGCATATATAGAAAAAATTACCGTCATTTTTTATTATAAGAGCCTGAAATCTTTCGCAAAGGAAAGTTGTATGTCCCATTATAAATTCCAATTCTTCTGAAGGAGCAATGAGCATTGCATCAACCTTGCGTTCATTCATAATTTTGACCAGTTTATCAAAATATACCTTATTCATAATAACAAACCTCCATAACACATCATTTTTAAAAAATATAGTGTATAATTGTACAAAAAGCAGTACACCCCCGCGATAGAGTGCACTGCTCATTGTTTTAGATTAATCTTTTAAAATTTGTATACAAATATAAATCAGTCATAAAAAGCCTCATTAAAATTACGCGTAAATTTCAACAAAACCTTTTAAACTGACACATTGTTTTACTTAAAAACCAAATTCCTCAGCAATTTTCGACATTTGTAAAACAGCTCGCGACAACTATAATACAAAGGACAAAAACTGCTTTAAAATTAAATCTTTTTGTAACTCAATGATTTTTTTATAAATGCAGATAAATTATCTGCAATATATTATCAGCTAAAATGTAAACTGCCTCTGTTTCAGCAGAGCCATCAAAGCTCGCGAAAACTTTAAAAGCTCATACCGAAACATCAACAAATTCTAATTCTCACTGATAATCATATCTAAATTATAAAATCAGCTAAGGTTATCCTGTAAAGAAAACTATGCGTTAACTTTGATAACAACACCGGAACCTACTGTACGGCCGCCTTCACGAATAGCGAAACGGAGACCTTCTTCGATAGCGATAGGAGTGATAAGTTCAACATCCATTTCTACGTTATCGCCAGGCATACACATTTCTGTTCCTTCTGGAAGGGAAATTACACCTGTAACGTCAGTTGTTCTGAAGTAGAACTGAGGTCTGTAGTTGTTAAAGAAAGGAGTATGACGTCCGCCTTCTTCCTTCTTCAAGATGTAAACCTGACCACGGAATTTTGTGTGAGGGTGAATGGAACCTGGTTTACAGAGAACCTGTCCTCTCTTAATTTCATCTCTTTGAACACCACGGAGCAAAGCACCGATGTTGTCACCTGCTTCAGCGTAGTCAAGAATCTTACGGAACATTTCAATACCTGTAACAACAGTTTTCTTGGATTCATCTTCCAATCCAACGAGTTCAACTTCGTCACCTGTCTTGAGCTGACCTCTTTCAACTCTACCTGTAGCAACTGTACCACGACCTGTAATTGTGAAGATATCTTCTACAGGCATAAGGAATGGCAAGTCAGATTTACGTTCTGGAGTTGGAATGTATTCGTCAACTGCTTTCATGAGTTCCAAAATTGGAGCATAAGCAGGGTCGCTGAGATCATCTGGAGCTTCCAAAACTTTAAGAGCAGATCCCTTTACAATAGGAGTATCATCGCCTGGGAAGTCATATTCGGAAAGCATATCTCTAATTTCCATTTCAACGAGTTCGAGAAGTTCTGGGTCGTCTACTTGGTCAACTTTGTTCATGAATACAACGATGTAAGGAACACCAACCTGACGGGAAAGAAGGATGTGTTCTCTTGTCTGAGGCATTGGGCCGTCAGCAGAAGAAACAACCAAGATAGCACCGTCCATCTGAGCAGCACCTGTGATCATGTTCTTAACATAGTCAGCGTGTCCAGGGCAGTCAACGTGAGCGTAGTGACGGTTATCTGTTTCATATTCAACGTGAGAAGTATTAATTGTAATACCTCTTTCTCTTTCTTCTGGAGCCTTGTCGATCATGTCGTAAGCCATTTTTTCTGCATGTCCTTGAAGACCGAGTGCCTTTGTGATAGCAGCTGTCAATGTTGTCTTGCCGTGGTCAACGTGTCCGATTGTACCAATGTTAACGTGGGGCTTAGTTCTTTCAAATTTTGCCTTTGCCATTGTAAATTCCTCCCTATAAATAGAATAATATAATATATTTCGCACAAGCTACAACTTTATTGTAGCATATTACTTTTAAAAATCAATACTGTATTTATAAAATAATACAATTATTGTTTTGTTCTGTCACTGATAATCTTTTCAGCAATAGACTTAGGTACTTCTTGATAAGCATCAGGTTCCATTGTGTAGTTACCACGACCCTGTGTTTTAGAACGAAGGTCTGTTGCGTAACCGAACATTTCTCCAAGTGGAACCAATGCTCTGATTTCCTGAGCACCAAATACAGCTTCCATACCTTGAATTTGACCACGGCGTGAGTTAAGGTCGCCCATAACATCACCCATGTAATCCTCAGGTACGTTTACTGTAACTTTCATAATAGGTTCAAGCAATACGGATTTAGCCTTTTTAAGAGCTTCCTTAAATGCCATAGAACCAGCAATCTTAAATGCCATTTCAGATGAGTCGACTTCATGGTAAGAACCATCGTAAAGTGTAACCTTTACATCAACTACAGGATAACCTGCCAATACACCTGATTGCATAGCACCTTGGATACCAGCATCAACAGCCGGAATGTATTCCTTAGGAATAGCACCACCGACGATAGCATTGAAGAATTCGTAGCCCTTGCCCGGTTCATTAGGTTCAACCTTAATCTTAACATGACCATATTGACCCTTACCACCGGACTGACGAGCATACTTGTGATCAACATCAGCATTTCCTCTGATTGTTTCTCTGTATGCAACCTGTGGCTTACCAACATCAGCTTCTACCTTAAATTCACGGAGAAGACGGTCAACAATAATTTCCAGGTGAAGTTCACCCATACCAGCAATAATTGTTTGTCCTGTTTCTTCGTCGGTATATGTTTTGAATGTTGGGTCTTCTTCAGCGAGCTTTGCAAGTCCGATACCCATTTTTTCCTGACCTGCTTTTGTCTTAGGTTCAATAGCAACACGGATAACAGGTTCTGGGAATTCCATGGATTCCAAAATAATCGGAGCCTTAGGATCACAGAGAGTATCACCGGTTGTTGTATTTTTAAGACCTACAGCCGCACCGATTTCACCAGCGTAGATAGTGTCGATGTCTTTTCTGTGGTTAGCATGCATTTGAAGGATTCTACCGATTCTTTCGTTTCCATCCTTAACTGAGTTGTAAACAGTGGAACCTGCTGTCAAAGTACCGGAATATACACGGAAGAAACAGAGTTTACCAACAAATGGGTCAGTAGCAATCTTAAATGCCAAAGCTGCAAAAGGAGCCTTATCAGAAGAAACTCTCTCTTCTTCTTCATCTGTTTCAGGGTTTATACCCTTGATATTAGGAATATCAACAGGAGAAGGCATATACTCAACGATAGCATCCAAAAGCTTTTGAACACCCTTGTTTCTGTAAGATGTACCACAGCAAACAGGAACTATTTCGTTAGCAATTGTACCTTTTCTGATAGCAGCTTTTATTTCTTCTTCTTTAAGTTCTTCACCCTCAAGATATTTTTCCATCAAAGCTTCATCTTGCTCAGCAGCTGCATCAAGCAGGTTAATGCGGTATTCTTCAGCTTTTTCTTTCATATCTTCGGGGATTTCTGTAACTGTGATGTCAAGACCTTTATCATCATTGTAGATGTAAGCCTTCATTTCAATAAGGTCAATAAGACCTTTAAAGAATTGTTCAGCACCGATAGGAAGCTGAATCGGAACAGCATTACATTTGAGACGGTTTTTCATCATATCTACAACATGGTAGAAATCAGCGCCCATAATGTCCATCTTATTTACATAAGCCATTCTTGGAACGCGATATTTGTCAGCCTGACGCCAAACAGTTTCAGATTGCGGTTCTACACCGCCCTTAGCACAAAGTACGGTTACAGAACCGTCAAGTACACGGAGTGAACGTTCAACTTCAACTGTGAAGTCAACGTGTCCGGGGGTGTCGATAATATTTATACGACGACCATTCCAGTGTGCTGTTGTAGCAGCAGAAGTAATTGTAATACCTCTTTCCTGCTCTTGGCTCATCCAGTCCATTGTCGCACTACCATCATGTGTTTCACCGATTTTGTAGTTAACTCCTGTATAGAAAAGGATACGCTCGGTGGTAGTAGTTTTACCTGCGTCAATGTGAGCCATTATGCCTATATTACGAGTTTGTTCAATTGAGACATCTCTTGGCATAGTGTCCTCCTTAAAATTATAACTTCCAGCCGATTATTCGGCAAAACATTTATATCCCACGACAATGCTTGGATGCAATCCATATATATAAAACCGCATCCTTCACAACAGATGATCAAATTACCATCTGTAGTGAGCAAATGCCTTGTTAGCTTCAGCCATCTTGTGAGTATCTTCACGTTTCTTGAATGCTCCGCCTTGTTGGTTTATAGCATCCATAATTTCGCCGGCTAATCTTTCCTTCATGGTCTTTTCACCACGGGCTCTGGAGTAAGTTGTAATCCATCTAAGACCCAATGTCTCGCGTCTTTCTTGTCTTACTTCCATAGGAACCTGGTAAGTAGCACCACCTACACGGCGAGCCTTAACTTCCAATTGTGGCATAACGTTTTCCATTGCTTCTTCGAAAGCCTCCAATGGATCCTTACCTGTTTTTTCTTTGATAATATCGAATGCACCGTAAACAATTCTCTGAGAAACGCCCTTCTTACCATCAAGCATTACATTGTTAATAAGACGAGTTACCATCTTGGAATTGTACAGCGGATCTGGCAAAACATCACGTTTTGCAATACGACCTCTTCTTGGCACTTCGCTTCCCTCCTTCATAAAAATTTTAATGATATCATAGGTACTCGAAAGGAAAAACTCTCGTTGGCACCATGCAGAGATTTTTATATCTATAATAAATGTATATTAAATTCATCTACACGAGTGACAATTAGCAGTTAACTGTAAAGAGTTTTACTATTTCGCAGCCCCAGCCTTTGGACGTTTAGCACCGTATTTAGAACGGGATTGCATTCTCTTAGCAACTCCCTGTGTATCAAGTGTACCACGGATAATGTGATAACGAACACCGGGAAGGTCCTTTGTACGTCCTCCACGAATAAGAACAACACTGTGTTCCTGCAAGTTGTGTCCTACTCCGGGAATATAAGCTGTAGCTTCCATTCCGTTTGTAAGTCTAACTCTGGCAACTTTTCTCAAAGCTGAGTTAGGTTTTTTAGGTGTAAGTGTTCTGATTGCAGTACAAACACCTCTTTTTTGTGGTGATGAATTGTCTGTAGCTTCTCTCTTAATAGAGTTCCAGCCTCTTTGAAGAGCCGGAGAAGCAGATTTCTTCCAAGAAACTTCTCTGCCTTTTCTTACTAGTTGGTTAAAGGTTGGCATGTCGCACCTCCTTACAATAATGATAAATTTCGCAACAATATGTTCTAATTGTTACATAGTGAATTAATATTTGGGATATAGCACTACCCGAGTTATTATTTTACATTATTAAAAACCTTTTGTCAATAGACTTTTTAAAAGATATACAATTTTTTTATGTTTTTTTCTCTCTATTGCCTAAAATTTCATTTTTCTTTGCAAATTTAAGTTTTTCTGTAATTATTTTTAGTTGTATTACAGGAAATATACAGCTTTTTCTTTGCCTATTATAGCTTGTATCCATGCTTTTTATTCAGCACTGTCGGTTTTTTCTTTTGTTTCCTCCAATTCTTCACTATTTTCTTTTTTGCTGTCAGCATCTTGTTTCTCACCTGAAGTTTCGGTAATTTCTGTTTTTTGTATAGGCTGGTTTTCAGATATTCCTTCCGGTGTGTGTCCGTAGGGAACCATATCACCAAATTTTGTTTTTCTGAATTTTCTCACATAAATATATATGCAAAGTGCAGTTATAACAGTTATTAAAGCCAAAGCCTGAGAAACTCTCACTTTGCCCCACATAAGACTGTCAGTTCTCAGTCCCTCAACCACAAATCTTTCCGCACCATACCAAATAGCGTAAAACAATGTAAGTTCACCGTCAAATTTTCTGTGTTTTGCATAGAAAGCAAAAAGAACAAATCCTATAAGACACCATATGGATTCATATAAAAATGTAGGGTGAACAGGCATATTAGGGTCTACTGTAACGCCTATTTTTGCAAGTTCTGCCTGATGAGCCTGAAGATAATATACAATACTGTCACTTGTCATACCCCATGGCATTGATGTATTGGAACCGAAAGCTTCTATATTAAAGAAGTTGCCCCATCTGCCTATACCCTGACCTAGCAAAAAACAAGGAAGTGCCAAATCTGTAAGTGCCAAATATTTTACTCCTTTTTTCTTTGCTGTCAAAAGCCCGAAAATAAGTGCACCGATAATTGCACCGTAAATTGCTATACCGCCTTCCCAGATTTTAAAAACGGAAAGTAAATCATTTTTGTACTTATCCCATGAAAAGATTACAAAATAGGCTCTTGCACCGATAATACTTCCGATTGTACCTATCAATATAATGTCCATAAGCTTATCTTTATTTACACCGAATTCGGCGGCTCTTTTGTTTGCGTAAATAACAGCCAGCACCAAACCTGTTGCAATCATTATTCCATACCAGTATACCGTAAAAGGCCCAATGGAAAATGCTGCTCTGTTAATGTTAAACTGTATTCCCAAGCCTGGGAATTTTAAAATTTCTGTCATATTATTTTTCCTCCTGTTTTAAATTTATTACCGATAGGACGGTATTATCTGCACAAATACAGTTTTTAAGCCTTTCTTCCGCATCTTTGACGGTAATGCGGGAAAGAATTTCAGGGACATCGTAAATACAGCCCCCTGTTTTTTCAAAAAACAGCAAAGCATTTACTATTGCCTCAGCCGATGAAAACACACTGAGATATTTTCCATAGGACGATTTTACATATCCGTAAAATTCTTCCTTGTCTATTCCGTTTTGCTGCAAATACTCCACACGGCTGCAAATCAAATCTCTGACTTTTTCAGGGTTTCGGGATTCTCCCTCAAAAACAAGTGCGGAAAGTCCCCGGCAATTATAGGTATCACCGCTGAATGTGGAATTTATAAGTCCCTCATCATACATATATTTATAGAACTCAGTGGCATCTCCTGCAATTATTTCCAAAAGCAATTCATCTATAATCACATTTTTAATGTCATCTGACTTTGGATTATACATTTTAAATCCGATATTAAATATAGGTGCTGAAAGAGTTTGACTGATTTCTGTATATTTATATTTAATATTTTGCGGTTCATCAAAATATATTCGTTTTACAGGTGCATAGTCCGTTTTTTTAAAGGTTTTATCCACTGTTTTTATAATATTGTCGCAGTCTATGTTGCCTGCTGAAACAAGTATCATATTATGGGGATTATAAAAATATTTGTGACATAACTTTAGGGTACTGCTCTTTATTTTCTTTATCTCACTTATATTTCCGGCTATTTCTGCACTTATAACAGGGTCATGATACATAGCCTTTAAAAGATTTTGATAGCACAGCCAGTCACATTCATCTTCTGACATTTTAATTTCCCGGGAAATGATTTCTCTTTCTCTGTCTATGCTTTCTTCGGTATAGCTGCAAAGCTGTATCTGTTTAAGCATGGTTTCCAAACACTCTTGGGCATGGTGGACACAGCTGTAATAAAAAGCTGTCCTTTCCATAGATGTAAATGCGTTGGCATCAGCTCCATAGGCTGACATCACTGCAAAAGCGTCTTCGTCATTGGAACTTAACGCTTTATGTTCCAAAAAATGTGCTGTTCCCATAGGCACTCGGTATTTATTCCCATCAATTTCAAAATTTGTATCAGCAGCACCGAATTTTACAGAAAGCATAGTAAAAGCAGAGCTGTATTCCTCCATGGGATAGAGTAAAATCGTAAGTCCGCTTGGGTGTTCTATTCGGTAGTACCCCTCTCCCAACTTATCATTTTTTATGTATTTGTTCAATTTTTCTCCTTCTTATAGTTAATTTAAGGCAAACATGGAAACATATTTTATTTTTTTAACAGCTTTAAATACATCTTCTGCTGTGATTGACTCTATATTTTTTATCTGTTCATCGGGAGAATACATTTTGCAGTTCATAATTTGATTCATATACCAGTCCTCAGTCATATTGATAAAGTTTTTAACCTCACTGATTTCTCCAATGATAGCAAGTTTGCCTTCGGACAATTCTTCCTCTGTTATGCCTTCCTTTTGATATTTTCTAAATTCTTTTAAGATTTCATCTGTGGCTTTATCATGGTTTTCTTTTTCTATGCCACATTCTACCAGCATTATTCCTGACATAATATCGGCACTGGCACCACAATAGTAGCAAAGATTAAGCTTTTCTCTTACGGCGATAAAAAGTCCCGTATCCGAGGAATTACCGAAAAGATAGGCAAAAATTCTTATGCAATTTTTTTCTTTTTCGGTTTTTACAGAGGAAAAATCAAATCCCATAACCAGTTTTTCCTGTGAAAGCTCCATACTTTCCTTTGAAGAAATAATTTTATGTATATTCCTCACTTTGATTTCATTGTTTAAAACAATGTTGGACTGTCTTTTCTTAGGCAAATATTTTTTTAATTTATTTTCTACACAGTCAGAATATTCTCTGCCTACAAACATTATTTCTATTTTTCCATTTTTTAAAAGTCGATGGTAATTTTCCCGCACTTTTTCCAAAGTCAGGTTTTCAGCGTCGGAAACCTCACCATATTCGCTTATACCATAGGCTTCATCTTCACAAATTTGCTTTTTGCATTTAAACAAAGCATAAAACTGTTTATCATTTATCTCTGATTTTATGATATCAATCAAATTATTTTTTTCGTTTAGAAATACTTTTTCGGTAAACCCTTCAGAAATTATAACAGAGTTAAAAGCCGCTGAATATACAGTTTCTGTGCATTTATCTAAAATATTTTCCTTTGGATTTAAAGCATATTTTTCATCTATTGATATTATGGAAACATCAGCCACCTGATATTTACCGTATTTTGATATACCTGATGTCAGTTCAGCTCCATATAAATTATTTAGATTTCTGTTAAGCTGGCAGAAATTTTCATATTCACAGCCACCTTGTTTTAATATTTGAGCTGTCAGTGCATTGGCACAGGAATTTTCTTCTGTTAATTCCTCTATAAAATTAACAGTAAGTCTGTTATGTCTGAATTTCGGGTTTTCAATAATGGTAAGACAGAGGTTTGGAAAAATCTCATGTCTTTCGATTTTTGAGTTCATTTATTAAACCTCCGAATAAAAATATATAATAAATA
>JAHHUA010000054.1 GCA_020024235.1 Oscillospiraceae bacterium | reverse complement strand
TTATAACATAATCTTTTTTCTTTTTTTGATAATTTTGATTATTATAATTGCAGGAATTATTATCTTTCTTAGTGATAATTGAATTGTTTCTATAAACATAACTGTGAGTTTCTCTGACAGGGTGGCTGCAACCATAGGTTTTTATAAACCAATCAGCCAATTCATGACAGTCATTTACAAGATTTACAGCTTCATAATCGGATATAACTTCGTTTTCATGGAGTATTGCATTTCTTGTCATTCTGATTTTATGCAGAATATTTATAATATTATGGGGGAGAAGATTTAATCTTTGCAACACTTCAATTCGCTCATAGTGGCTTAAATCAATGTATTGATATAATCTCTCGGAAGTTAAAATTTCTTTTACAAGAATTTCGCAGAAAATTCCCAGTTTAACAACACAGGAGTTATTGTCATAGTGAAGGAGGTTTTCAGCTGTAACTGCTGTTTCAGCCAATATTGGCCAGTATATTTTTAGTTTTTCAAAATCAGATTTCATAGCAAATTCCTTAAAATTTTGTTTAAAGCACTGTCAGAATTAGATGTCTGACAGTGCTGCTTTGTGTTTATTATTTAATAGCTGTAAATTCATCCAGTTCAATGGATTGACCGTTATGAAGTCTGGATTGTTCCGCAGCCAATGCCATAACATGGCTTTGTACGGAAACATCAATAGATGTAAGAACATTCTTTTGATTATTTTCATCTGCCAAAAGTTCAAAGAAATCATGGAGCATTTTGTTGTCGCCACCTCCATGACCGGAAAGGTCTTTTGCCATTTTGTTTATATCATAAATAACAGGTTCTTTTCCAAACTCACATACACGAATTGTATTGGTTTCCATATTTCCTATAATGTCGCCGTTTGTACCCATAATTTTAATCATTCTGCCACCTGTGCTGGTAAATGCACACATAGTGAAATCCACAGTTGCACCACCTTCAAATTCTCCTATTACAACTTGATGGTCAACTACATTGTTGTTGCAGGCATAAACACATTTTCCGTAAGGGCCTGTTTTGATAGCTTCATATATTTTTTCTTCTGTTGGGTGCTGAGCCAAAACATTGCATGGCCAGTCGGTTTTGCCATGTCTGATACCTGTTCTTTCGTTGGTTACATAGATTTTTTCAGCATCAAAAGGACAGTTTTCCTTAGCTTTGCAGCCATCCATACATCTAAGAGCTGCTCCTTCGGGGGCATTTTCTTTGTTAAAGTGCCGAAGACTTCCATAGGAAGAAACTCTGAGACATTTTTTGTTTATAAGCCAGGAGAATAAGTCCATATCATGACAGCTTTTTTGCAAAATCATAGGACTGGTTTCCTGATCGTTTTTCCAGTTTCCTCTTACAAAAGAGTGAGCCTGATGCCAGTACATAACATTTTCCAGTGCCTGTACACTCATGATTTCACCAATGGTACCTTCATCCAAAACTTTTTTAATCTGTGAATAGAAAGGTGTGTAGCGAAGGACATGGCAAACAGTTACAATTCTGTTATTTTTGTGAGCTGTTTCCAAAAGTTTTAAACATTCGTCCAAATCAGGGGAAATAGGTTTTTCCAAAAGCAAATGATAACCTTTTTCCAAAGCCGGAATAGCATGACCTACATGTTGTCTGTCCTGTGTGGCAATAATCATTACATCAGCAAGTTTGGGCTGTTGAAGCATTTCCTCGGCAGAGTTAAAGCACATTTCCTCGGGAATATTAAATTCTTCTTTGGCAATATCCACTTTTTCTCTAATAATATCTGCAACTGCCACAATTTTCATATCATTAGGTGCAATATGCTGATATTGGGCATATGTATCCTTTCCTCTGTTGCCCAAACCGGCAATAGCTACAGTAATTGGTTTTTTCATAGATAATCTCCTAACATCATAATTTTTAATACTATTTTTTATACATTTTATCATAAAAAGAAAAGAATAACAATATTTTAATAAAAATATTTTTTTATATATTAATATTTTATTCATAATTAGATGGTATAATGATGACAAAATAAATCTACATTTATTTTCAATTAATAAGGAGGAACAAAACATGACATTTTACAAATGCGAAACATGCGGCAATATTATAGTATATGCTAATAACTCAGGTGTACCTGTTTTTTGTTGCGGCGAAAAAATGAAACCTATTGAATCCAGTGTAGGATCTACTGAAAAGCACATCCCAATGATTACATACAATAAAAACGAAGTTGTAGTTTCTGTCAGCACAATCAGCCACCCAATGACAGAGGAACACTATATTGCTTGGATTGCTTTGGAAACAAGCAAGGGTGTTACTGTTAAGTATGTTCGTGAACAGGATATTGCAAGAGCAAGATTTGAAATTGAAGACGGAGAAGAAATTGTTGCTGCTTATGCATATTGTAATCTTCACGGTTTGTGGAGCACTGATATCTAATAGTATTAAAATTATAAAAAGCAGTCTGTATGACTGCTTTTTTGTTATCTGTAAAACTAAAAACTCTTGTCTGACATTTTTGTAAAGCAGACAAGAGTTTTTTATATTTATTAATTAATTTCATACCATTTGGATTTACGATAATAGTATAAAAATAAAAATGAGCTGATAAACCAGGTGAGAGGGTAAGCCCAAAATACAAGTTCGATTTGGTGGAAGAAGTGAGTTACTACATTGATATAAGCTACTCTAAGCACACACCAAATGGAAAGCATAATAAACATTGGAATTTTGGACATACCAGCACCGCGAAGTACACTGGCAATACAGTGGGAAAAAGAAAGCAGAAAGAAAAACCAGGAACATACATAAGCTCTAGAGGCACCTACTGCAATAACCTCAGCTTCTTTGCCGAAGATGCTTATTAATTGAGGAGCAAATAATATAAAGACAACTCCGATAATTTCAGCTAAGACACATGAAAAAATTATGCCGAATTTTGCTCCCTGTTTAGCTCTTTCAGCTTGATGAGCACCAAGGTTTTGACTTACAAATGTAGTTATGGAAGCGGTAAAAGCGTTAATAGGAATAAATGCAAAGCCTTCTATTTTAGAATAAGCTCCGTTTCCCGCCATAGCAACAGAACCAAATGAGTTAATGCTGGACTGAACTACAACATTTGCCAAAGCAATAACTGAATTTTGTATTCCTGATGGAAGACCTATATTTATAATGTCTTTTAAAATACTTTTGTCTACACATATGGTTTTTAATCCCACATGGTAAACATCTTTTATGCGGTTTAAACGGTAAAATGCCAGTATGGAACTGACAGCCTGTGATATTACTGTGGCAATAGCAGCACCTTTTACACCCATATTCATGCCCGCTACAAATACAATATCCAAAACCACATTTGTTGCAGAAGATACCAAAAGGTAGTAAAGAGGGCGTTTGCTGTCTCCTACCGCCTGAAATATACCACAGGCAGTATTGTAAAGAACTACAAATACAATACCGGAAAAATATGTACTGATATAGTCCTGAGCCTCAGCGAAAACATCTGGGGGAGTATCCATAAGATTTAATATGGCAGGTGAAAACACAGTTCCTACAACAGTCAGAATAATTCCGGAAACCAATCCGAAAAATACTGTTGTACCAATGGATCTTTTAATCATGTCAGTATTTTTAGCACCGAAATATCTTGAAATTATAACACTTGCACCTGAAAATAAACCACCGAAAAATCCTACCAGCAAAAATACCAAAGAACCTGTGGAACTGACTGCCGCCAATGCTTCCTGTCCCACGATATTTCCCACTACAATGGCATCTACAATGTTGTAAAACTGTTGAAAAATATTTCCTAAAAATATAGGGAAAGCAAATTTAATCATTATAGACTTTATATTTCCTTCTGTCATTCTAATAGATTTTGTACTCATAAATTCACTCCTATTATAAATATAGTAATTACTTTATATAATATATTTATATATTGTAAAAGTCAATAGCAAAACTGTATAAATTGCATACAAAAAGAAAGGTATTTAAACTGATAAATTAATAAATATGAAATATTTATAGAATGATACTAAAAAAATTCACATATCAAATAAAATAATGTGGAATATTTTACAATTATAAAATTTATGTTGAAATTAGTCTAAATATATGGTATTATCTTTTGGAGTAATTTTATTTAAATATTACAAAAAGCATAGGAGGTTTTTTTATGGAATTACTAAAACTTTTAGGAGTATTGTTTGTTGTCATTGGTTTTATAAGAAAATGGGACACATTCAGTACAGTTGTTGCAGCCGGAATTATTACAGGTTTGGTTGCAGTATTTAACGGTGATATGAAGTTTATGGAAATTTTCGAAATACTTGGGAAATCATTCGTAAACCAAAGACAGTCAACAATTTTTGTTGTTACTGTAGGTATTATCGGTATTTGTGAAAGATACGGACTTAAAGAAAAAGCAAAGGACCTTATCATGAAATTTAAGAGTGTTACATGTGGCAAACTTCTCTCTGTATGGGTTGTTATAAGACAGTTCTCTGCTGCTTTTTCACTTCGTCTTGGTGGTCATGTCCAGTTTATCAGACCACTTATTTTGCCTATGGCAGAAGGCGCTGTTTCAGCTAAACACGGAACTGTTGATGAAAAAGATGCCGATGAAGTTAAGGGATTGGCTGCAGCTTCAGAAAACTTTGGTAACTTCTTCGGACAGCTTTGCTTTATGGGAAGCTCTGGTACATTGCTTGTTGCCTCTACAATGACAGAACAGGGATTTGATGTTGATGCATTGCAGATTGCAGCTGCCTGCTGGCCCATATTCGGTATTTCTTTGGTAGTAAGTATTATTTACTTCCTCTTGTTTGATATGAAGATGAAGAAAAAATACGGTATAAAAAACAATTAAATTTCATAATTTAGGCTAAACAGGAGGAAATAATTATGGATCCTAAAATATATAATCCGATTTTATCGGAAATATTTTTCGTAATCTGCGGTCTTGTTTTTGTGGCAAACGCAGCTAAGGCATTTAAAGACAAAGAAAATCCAAAAAGCAAAACAACAGGTATATTCTGGATTTTAATTGCAATTCCATTTATAATAGGTAAGTACATTCCTTATACACTGACCGGATTTATTATTTGTGCAGCAGCAATTATTTCTGCAACCGGTGGAGTAGTAAAAACAAAGAGCGTTGAAATAGCTCCCGAAGAAGCAAGA
The DNA here is from genome assembly GCA_020024235.1 of Oscillospiraceae bacterium. Classification (GTDB taxonomy): domain Bacteria; phylum Bacillota; class Clostridia; order Oscillospirales; family Ruminococcaceae; genus JAHHUA01. Next base: position 5,312 of record JAHHUA010000054.1, on the reverse strand, counting down.
AAAAATGCTGATAAGATAGGAAACCTCATTTTTATTCCATCTTTGGTACTTGCATTTGCTGCAGTAATTGTAGCCGCAACAGGTATTGTTTCTTCAAATAATGCTATCGGTGTGTCAGCATTTATCGGAGCAGTTGTAGTATTTATTATTACTAAAGCACCGGTTAAAACCATTGTTACCGAATCTACAAGAATGGTTGATACAATGGGATCTGTATCTCTCTTGCCACAGCTTTTGGCAGCATTGGGTGCATTGTTCACATCATGTGGAGTGGGAGCAGTTGTTTCTAACTTGGTCGGAGGTCTTATTCCTGACGGAAGCAAATTCATTGCAGTAGCAGTTTACTGCATAGGTATGGCTTTGTTTACAGCGATAATGGGTAATGGTTTTGCTGCATTTGCTGTTATGACAGTTGGTATTGGTATACCATTCCTTATAGGTCAAGGTGCTAATCCAATTATTGTAGGTGCACTTGGTATGACAGCCGGATATTGCGGAACACTTATTACACCTATGGCAGCAAACTTTAACATTATGCCTGCTGCCCTTCTTGAAACTAAAGGTAAATACTCAATTATTAAAGCTCAAGTTCCTATTTCTTTAATTATGCTTCTTATTCACATTGTTTTGATGTATGTATGGGCATTCTAAGTCAATAATATAAATTAGAAACTTATAAATATTAAGAGGTGCTTAAAATGAAAATATTGATTACAGGTTTTGATCCATTTGGCGGAGAAAAAATTAACCCAGCTTGGGAAGCTGTAAAAATAATCAAAGACAATATTGCAGGAGCTGAAATTGTTAAAATGCAAATTCCTACAGTATTTAAAAAATCAGTTGAAATTATTCATGAAAAAATGAAGGAAATTCATCCTGATGTTGTACTCAGCATAGGTCAGGCAGGTACAAGATTCTGTGTTCAGCCTGAAAGAGTTGCTATAAATATTATGGATGGTTCAATTTCCGACAATGAAGGTTTCAAACCTATTGATGAACCTAACTTTGAAGATGGTGACGCAGCATACTTCAGCAATTTGCCTGTAAAAGCTATGGTTGAAAACATTAAAAAAGGCGGTTATCCGGCTATTGTTTCCAACACAGCAGGCACATATGTATGCAACCATGTAATGTACGGTGTTCTTTATTATATTAATAAGGAATTTCCGGGAGTTAAGGGTGGATTTATCCATGTTCCTTTTATTCCTGAACAAGTTATTGAAAAACGCAATGTAGCATGTATGTCCCTTAACGATATAGCAAGATCTATTGAACTTGCTATTGAAGCAATCGTTGAAAATGATAAGGATATTAAAGCTGTAGGCGGAGCAATTCACTAAAATATTATTTTGTAAAAAGGGACAGCAAATAAGCTGTCTCTTTTTTATGGGTGCAAAATTATGATACTTATAAAAACGGAATAAAACCCATAATTTAAATAGCGGAAGAAACAGATATTCCATAACTCATTTTAGACCAACTTATATGGGCAGATATATAGATGACAGTTAAAATTTTGTCAATAAGGGAGGTTATGCTGATTTGACAGCCGATGAAGATGCAGCAGAAAAACTTATTTGGCTTTCTGAAAAAACTGGGAAAAACTCACACTAAGCTTATATTCTAACGGCAGTGTACCAAGATGAAATGAAATCACAATACTATAGTATAGATATGGGAAAAATGACCACTCTTTTTGACACCATAAAGAAATGATGGTAAAATGCAATATTTATTCGGAATATGCACTGAAATTTATCATATCCAATATGGCTGAGGTATTAAATTTTAATCAAAAGGTCAGAATAGCCCAGTGTATTTATGGGGATTTAACTGTTCTTAATGATGATTTAGTGCTGACAGATGTATTTGCTAAAGGAAAAATTATGATGAAAGACAGCATTATTTTAAGAAAAGATATGTATGAATAGCAGTTTTATTATTTTTAAAACGGATAATTTAATAAACATCTTGTAATATAATAACAGTGATGATAAAATATAATCATACTATAATTGCAGGAGGGAATACATATATGAGTAATTATGTATTATTTACCGATGTAACAGTTGATATATCGGAAGAAATTTTGAAAAAATATAATGTGACAGCAATACCAATGCCATTTTTTATAGATGATAAAGAATATAATCACTACTCAGATTTCAGAGAATACGGATTTAAGGAAATATTTAAACTTTTGCGTACACAGGCGAAAGTAACCACAGCACAAATAAATTCAGAAAGATATGTGGAATATTTTGAAGAAGAACTTAAAAAAGGCAATGACATAGTTTACCTTTGTTTTTCATCGGGACTCAGTGGTTCCATACAGTCTGCCAATATTGCAAAAGATATTTTAGCTGAAAAATATCCCGAAAGAAAAATTTGTGTAGTTGACAGCCTTTCCGCTTCCTGCGGATTTGGACTTTTTGTATGCTATGCAGCCGAAAAGAAAAAAGTTACCCCTGATATAGATGAATTTGTAAAGTGGTGTGAAAACTCAAAACTGCATATGTGTCATTGGTTTACCGTAGAAGATTTATTCTTCCTTCACAGAGGCGGCAGAGTGTCTAAAACCGTGGCAATAGCAGGAAGTTTGCTTAAAATTATGCCCATTATGCATATGGATAATGAAGGAAAACTTATTTTGATGGGAAAAGCGAGAGGAAGAAAAGCTGCTTTGGAAGCTTTGGCGGACAAATGTCTGTCTACCGCCGTTGATATAGAAAAACAAGTGATTTTTATAGGTCATGGAGATGATTTGGAATCTGCCGAGTATCTTAAAGAATACATAAGCAAAAAGGCGAATCCAAAAGATATTATTATAAATGAAATGGGCCCAATTATAGGAGCTCATTCCGGTCCCGGTACAATAGGAGTTTATTTCTGGGGTACGGAAAGATAATTTATTTGGAGATATTATGAAAATAGAACAACTTGATAAGATATTGATGAAAGTACAAAAACCCTCCAGATATACAGGGGGAGAAACCGGTTCTGTAGTAAAAAAACTCACTGATAACATGGTTAGATTTGCCATGTGTTTTCCCGATATGTATGATGTGGGAATGTCCCATTTGGGAATGAAGATACTTTATTCACTTAAAAATGAAAGAGATGATATTTGGTGTGAAAGATGTTTTGCACCGGATATTGATATGGAAAATTTAATGAGGGAAAATAATATCCCTCTTTATGGCTTAGAAAGTCTTGACCCTATAAAGGACTTTGATTTTATAGGTTTTACCTTACAGTATGAACTTTCTTTTACATCTGTTTTAAATATGCTGGATTTAGCCGGTCTTGAAGTCAGAAGTGCTAAAAGAGCCGAAAATGACCCTGTTATAATAGCGGGAGGACCTTGTGCCTGTAACCCTGAACCTATTGCGGATTTTATTGATATATTTATTTTGGGTGAAGGTGAAGAGGTAAATCTTGAACTTATTGACTTGTATAAAGAATGTAAAAAACAAAATCTGAGCAAGCTTAAATTTCTGGAAAAAGCAGCTCAAATAAAAGGAATTTATGTCCCTGAATTTTATGAGGTGGAATATAATAAGGATAAAACCATAAAATCTGTAACACCTACACATAATGCTCCTGAAAAAGTGGAAAAACGCATTATTGAAGATATGGACAAAGTTTTTTATCCCTCTGAATTTGTTGTACCTTTTTCTGACACTGTTCATGACAGAGCAATGGCAGAAGTTTTCCGTGGCTGTATAAGAGGATGCAGATTCTGACAAGCAGGATATATTTATCGCCCCGTGCGGGAGAAACATCATGACACAGTAAATAAATCCGCTTTTGAAATCTGTAAAAACGCAGGTTATGAGGAAGTATCACTGACCAGTCTTTCCACCAGTGATTACAGGGAAATAGAACCACTTTTAGACAAAATGATTACATGGAGTGAGGCTGAAAAGATAAATATTTCACTGCCCTCTCTCAGAATAGATAATTTTTCTGAGGAACTTTTGGAAAAAATTAAAAAAGTCAGAAAATCGGGACTTACCTTTGCTCCTGAAGCCGGAACACAGCGTATGCGTGATGTAATTAATAAAAATATCACCGAAAAAGAAATTATGGACACTTGTTTAATGGCTTTTGAAAGCGGATACACCACAGTAAAACTCTATTTTATGATGGGTTTGCCCACAGAAACCGATGATGATATAAAAGCTATAGCTCATTTGGGACAAAAAGTTGTGGATTTGTTCTACAATATGCCCAATAGACCAAAGGGAAAGGGTGTAAATGTAAATATAAGCTGTGCCTGCTTTGTTCCGAAACCTTTTACACCTTTTGAATTTGAGGCTCAGAACACTGTTGAAGAATTTCACAGAAAACAGAAAATTCTCCTCAATGAAATTACCACCAGAAAAATTAACCCCAGTTATCATGATGCAGATATCAGTGTTTTGGAGGGGATTTTGGCAAGAGGGGACAGAAGACTCTGTGATGTGGTTGAGCTTGCCTGGAAAAATGGCAGTAAACTGGATGCCTGGGGAGAATATTTCGACCTTAACCGCTGGATTAAGGCTCTTGATAAGTGTGGTGTGGACGGTACTTTCTATTCAAATCGTCAAAGAAACTATGATGAAATTATGCCATGGGATCACCTGGATTATCTTGTAACAAAAAAATTCCTTATAAAAGAAAATAAACTTGCCCATGAAAGTCTGACAACTCCCAACTGCCGTGAAAAATGCACAGGTTGTGGAGCATCAAGAGCAGTAGGGGGTGCCTGCAAATAATGATTAATACGGCTAAACCTGTAAGAGTATTTTTTAACAAAACAGGAAGGGCTAAATATATAGCTCATTTGGATATGGCAAAATGTTTGCAGAGAGCCATAAAAAGAGCAGAAATTCCTGTTTGGTACACAATGGGATATAACCCACATATGTATTTAAACTATCCATTGGCTTTATCTTTGGGGTATGAAAGTACCAGTGAATTTTTCGACATTAAAATGGAACCAGAAGACAATAATTACGAAGAAATACAAAAAAAATTAAATGAAGTAATGCCTGAAGGTATTGAAATAACCAAAGTAAGTCTTCCTAAAGAAGAACCCAAGGAAATTGTTTGGGCAACTTATGATATGGATATTTACTTTGAAAAAACTGATAGAATAAAAGAAAAATTCACCGAATTTATAAACAAAGATAAAATCATAGTTGAGAAAAAATCCAAAAAAGGCATGAAAGAAATAGATTTAAAGCCGGTTTTTGAGGTTATTTCCATAGATGGGGGAGAAGATTTTATCAATTTCTCACTCAAAATAAATGCAGGTATTATTTTTA